>QNUZ01000043.1 GCA_004347865.1 Archaeoglobi archaeon
ACCGAAGACTATCGGAAGGCTTATTCTCTTCTCTCTGTTAAGGCTCAGTGTAAGCCAGTACGGCGTTAGAGCGTTGTCTGTCTTGGAAAAACTGTAGCACCTTTTATCGAAGCGGATGGAAGTCCTTTTAAGCTCCAGAACGCTTTCTTTTTTTCTGTTTTCCTCAAAGCCCTTCAGGATCTCGACAGCCTTATCCCTTGCTGTCTGGATTAAAGCTGTGTTGAGGTTGAAGTGCTCTTTGGCTTTTTCATAGCATTTCTCGTGCAAAAACTTCTTCGATTTGGAATTGTAGCCCAGGTACCATTTAACGAGTTTGAAATACTCGCTGAGAGTTTTATTCAAAGCCAGGACTTTTGATTTATTCGGCCTGAACACCTTGCCTACAACGCATATCTGGACTTCTTTCTGCAAGGGGTCATCTCCAAGGCTTTCTTAACGCAGAACTATTTAAACCTTGCCCATTCATCCCAGAGCTTTAGCTCTGGGTTTTCTGGGCACCCATTTTTATAACTTTTAGTCTGTTGTATTAATTCTCCTTAGCCTTTCGACACCATTGAGTTCCCTGATGATCCTTGCTACAGCTTTAGGAACGCATTCTTCCCAATTTCCGCCGTTAAGGATCATCTTTCTGATTGTAGTACCCCGAAGTTTTTCCCTATTGAAGTTAGGAGGCTGAATAACTTCAAGTCCTGCATCTTTGAATACCTGTCCAATTACCGGGTTTCTCGTGATGATAGCCTGTATTTTTGGCACGAGATGCTGGATGTATATTGCGTTACCAACGTATACACTCATCGTCGGGACTGTAGCCGTTATTATTCTGTCGAGGCTTATTCCCTCCTCTTTTAATGATTCTCTAATCATTGTAATTCTTTCTCCTGCAGTAAATGGATTTCTCAGTGTATGGCTCTCGTCTGCCATGCCTACAAGCAAAACGAGCTCGTCAAAGCGTTCCAAAGCCCATCTGATCACACTTAGATGTCCAAGGTGAAAGGGTTGGAATCTCCCGAAGATCAGTGCTCTTCTAACTTGCATAAAGATTGCTATAAAGGTGGTTTTAAAATCTTGTCCTTTTTTAGCACAATCAGAAGGGCTGTTGTCAAGCTAAGCATGATGGCTAATGTAACAGAGATCCAAAAACCGAATCTTGAAACGTAGAAGACCGAAAAGGTGATAAAAAATACCGAAATAATAGTAGAACTTAGTGAAATCTTCCAGCTAAGCTCCCTGAGCTCGAGCATCTTCTCTCCTTATTGCACCTTTCGGACAGAGTTGGGAGCAGACTCCACAACCAATGCATAGAGTGGGATCGATCCATACCTTTTGGTCGAAGTTCAATGCAGGGCAATTGAAAGTTCCTATACATTCCATGCAGAGATCGCACTTTTCCGTAACCTTCAGTGGAATGATACCCGACTTCCTCCTTTTCTCTCTAGCCCATAGAATTGCGCAAGCTTGTCGTGCGATTACTACTGAAACACCTTCGTGCTCCAGCGCTCTTTTCAGAGTCTCTACCATTCTTTTCACATTGTAGGGATTCACAACTTCGACGAAATCAACTCCGCAACCTTTTACGATATCTTCTATCTTTACTTTTCCGCCATTCTCCCCGCAGGCTCTTACACCTGTGCCCGGATGGGGCTGATGACCGGTCATTGCAGTTGTCGAGTTATCCAAAATAACGAGTACGAATTTGGCCTTGTTGTAGACCGCATTTATCAGTGCCGGAATTCCTGCGTGCAGAAAAGTTGAATCACCGATCGTCGCTATTATTTTATCCTTCAGGACATGGGCAAGGCCATTTGACACTCCTACGCTTGCACCCATGCAGATCGTGATGTCCACAGCTTCCAGGGGCTTGTTTATTCCTAGGGTGTAGCAGCCTATGTCTGAAGGTAGGCAGGCGTTTCCGAGCTCGTTAACAACTTTTCTTATGGCGTAAAACGCTGCTGTATGCGGACAGCCAGCACAAAGCACCGGTGGTCTTGGAGGGGCGATTTTTGAAATCTCCTCTGTTTTCTTCAGGATCTCATCGTAATTTCTAGTGGGCTTAATTCCTAGAGCTTTTGCAATTCCCAGCTCCACTTTAGAAACGTTGTATTCGTAATCCATTGGCATATAGCCGTTCGTCTTGCCGAAGACGCTGATACCCATGGCTTTTAAGTGGAGCTCGACAAAAGGATCAACCTCTTCTACCACAATTACCGAATCCAAGTTCGAAACGAATTTCTCAGTCAGCTTTTCTGGGACTGGATGGGTTGAAGATAACTTCAGAGTTGGAAGCTTCAATTTCAGCATTTTCATCGCATCCTTTGCGTAAGCATAGCTCAGACCGCAAGCAATAAGACCGATTTTTCCCTTTCCGTCTTCGATCCAGTTCATTTCCCAGGTATTGAAAAAATTCTGGATCTCTGAAATCTTTCTATTCAATATGGGTTTTAGCTTTCTGGCAATTGCGGGTAAAACAACATCAGTGTCAGCATGTCGAACCCATTTTACCTTTTCTAGTTTTTTTTCGGGAATTTTTCCGAGTTTAACTATCCCGCTCTGATGACTGAGCCTGGTATAGCTTCTGAAAATCATAGGGAGACCGAATTTCTCAGATAGTTCAAAACATTGTTTTGTTATTTCCTTGGCTTCCTGAACACTCGAAGCTTCGACAACAGGAAGCTTTGCAATTTTTCCGTACCATCTGTTGTCTTGCTCATTTTGACTGCTGTACATACTTGGATCGTCTGCCGAGACCAGCAAAAATCCACCCCTCGCTCCAACATAAGCGAAGCTTAGCAAAGCGTCAGCAGCAACGTTTACTCCAACATGTTTCATGCATGCCATCCCCCTTTTTCCAGCAAGTGATGCACCGATTGCAACTTCAAGTGCCACTTTTTCGTTTGTGGAGTATTCCACGTAGAATTCCATTCTATCTTTCAGTACTCTGCAAGCTTCGCTAAGCGTATCTAGAATCTCGGAAGAAGGTGTTCCGGGATAAGCGGAACAAACATCTATTCCCGCCTCTATTGCTCCTCTGGCTATGGCTTCGTTTCCGAGAAGTAGAACTCTTTCACCCTCGCTGTCCCTGATAACGTCTTTGAGCATGGAAGAGCGTTGGGGGTGTGAGATAAAATTTTTTGCTAAACTCGGTTTTTGATATAGATTGATGCAGAGCCATATTGAGCATTTTTTAGTGAGCTGTAAACCAAATTAGTATAGGTACCTTTTTTGTTCGAACAAGAATGGGCTCGCCCGGATTCGAACCGGGGAACTTCGCCGTGTCAAGGCGACGTCATAACCGCTAGACCACGAGCCCTACGAAGTTTTAAGTATTTTGACTTATGAATTTTGCGGTTCGATCTCTTTAAGTTTTCTGGCTATTGCCTCTCTCAGCTTTTCTGCAATAATCTTGCCATCTACCTTGCCCCTGAATTCTCCCATGACTATGCCCATTAGTGGTTTAAAGGCATTCTCACCTTTTTCTGCTATAAGTCCTATCTTTTCGTCAACGAGTTTTTGAATGAAGTTATCAACATCGCTCCTCGAGCCAATCTTTTTCTTTAATTCATCTTTGTTGGCAGTTGGGTTCTCTATCAGCGCTCTAAGAGCAGTCTCGGCACCCTCTTTCGCGATATCTCCATCCTTGATCATTTCCAAGACCATCCTGAAGTGGTTTTCATTTAAAACATCAACGTTACAGTTTTCCCTTCTGAGCTCGGTAGGGATCACATGAATAACCCTTGCAACAATCGTGGGCAAAATAGAGCTGGAAAATTCTTCGAAAAGCCCATAGTACTTTGAGTCTGCAATCTCGGAGGCTAGATCCTCTGGTAAAAGCTTAGCATATCTCCTCGCTCTTTCCTCAATCAGTTCGGGTATTTCAACATCTAAGTAGTCCCAAGAAAGCACGGGCGGAACATCGGTTTCTGGATACATTCTTGCCGAACCCGGGAGTGGGCGAAGGTAGGAGGTAGTTGCATCTTCATTGGCCTTTCTGGTTTCTTCAGGAACTCCAATTAGGCAGAACTTAGCCCTTTCCAGTATCCTGCGCAAGGCCCTTTCGGCTCTCTGTGGCTCTCCCGCAGCTATTACAACCGCGTCACCTTCTAATGCTCCGACTACGCTCCTGAGTGTTTTGACTTCTTCTGCGGTTATGCCGTAGCCTGGAAGCTCGTCGGTGTGAAATATCCCGCCCAACCCAAATGCCTTGGCTATATCTGCAAATTCACTCCCAAGCCTTCTTCCAGGCTGAATTTCCATACCGACTATTCCTGAGAAATTTCTAAGTAAGATCGCCTTCACGTTTTTTCCTCTTAATATCTTCGACTTTGTACCTCTGAAAACCTCTGTCACGTCGAAAATTTGATCCAAAACATGCGCGTTTCTATTTCTTAGCAGATCTCTTATCTTGAGCAGATTTATCTGTCTCAAAACTTCATATTCGACGACTTTATCGATCAATTCCAATTCTTGAACGCCTTTTATCTCAACCCTTGCCCCTCCCTTTATGCTAATATTTACATCCTGTCTTATCGTCCCAATACCTCTTTTTACCTTGCCGGTCGATCTGAGGATCATTCCTATCTTCTTTGCAGTCTCTTTGGCAATTTCAGGAGTTTTTATGTCCGCTTTGGTTCCTATTTCAATCAGAGGTATTCCCAATCTGTCCAGAGAGTAAACTGTATATCCCTCGCCATCCTCAACCTTCCGGCAAGCCTCCTCTTCAAGGCACAGTGTCCCGATTCCAATTTTTTCACCCCTCACCTCTATTTCTCCATCTACGGCGACCAGAGCGGTTCTTTGAAAACCGGTTGTGTTGCTTCCATCGATTACGATCTTTCTCATCACGTGAATCTCGTCAAGAATTATCATTTTCAGCATTTTTGCAACCTGGATAGCTATTTTTAGGGCCTCTTTGTTTATCTCGGTTGGCGGCTCCTCGTCTGCCTCGACCAGACAGGTTGTGTCGTAGTACTTATACAGGAACTTCTTTCCCCTCTCGATCTCTTCTTTTGCGGCTCTATCCTCTTCGCCCATTTCGCTTCTCTTTAACCTCAAATATCGTTTTATCTCTAGCTTTGGATCCTCTGAGGACTCTGTCGGGCATCTGCAGAAAAGCTTCTCTTTTGTATCAAGCTGCTGGTGAATCTCGATACCAACTTTCAAACCGTGCCAGTTCTCTTCAGACATATCCTTCTGATCCCTCCTCTAACGTCTACTAAAACAGCTTCTGGGGCTATTATCGGTTTGTAACCAGCAAGAGCCTTGATAATTTCCATCGACTGAAGTCCACAGGTAATCGTATAGCTGATCGGGTCTCTTTCAGTCTTTGGATACTCCAATTCCCAGAATTTGATGCCGTCAGGGAGAAAGGTGGTGACGATGTCTGGAACAAATGGTACTCCGATTTCCTCCGCTACCCTTGCGATTTCTGGGATGTACTTATGTGCTACGATAATGTCAACTCCCTTCAAAATCCTCCTGAGCTCTCTGTGGTCTTCCGGGTATAGATAAGAAATCACACAGCTGCCATCCGATTTTGGATACACAACATCGTACTGATTTGCTTCCAATGGGTTTATAGTACAGTCTACAAGCGTTTCGAGGGGAGTTAGAAAGTCGGAAACATAACGAATGCATCCGATTCCACAACGCCATAGAATTTCGAGCATCATCCTGCTTCCCACGACTGCTACGCTGTATTTGCCCAGATATTCGATCATCTGTCTATCCATCAGTTCCCGCCAGAAGACGTGCTTCATATATCTTCAAATCTGTCCCTGAGGCTTTCTAGTACTTTTGGAAGCGTGGTATATTCCATTTCTTCGGCTGAGAGCCTGTGAGGCTCAAAAGGTCCGTGTCTGCGCATGTATTCCGCAATCTCGTTAGCCTTCTGTCGGGCATAATCGAAAGCGGGGTCGTCGAACATATCAACAGGACCAATTAGCTTACCATCGGAGAGTTGGAATCCTGCGCATACGCACCGAGGGGGACCATCAAAACGGGTGCATTTTGAATACCTGAATGGTACGGGCATTATTGGGCCGTTGTGGCTTCCACGCATCCAGCCGCTTACTAGGTGTGGGAACGAGAAGGCTTCTAGGATCTCTCCGACCGCTGGCAAACCACTCTGGGCTCTTATAATTGCAACAGGGTCGTCTTTGCCTACATACTCTCCTGCTACCTGATACAGCTTCTCGGTGCTCACGACCGCTACAGGCTCGTCAGCAGGCAGTTTTCCAGTCTTAGGATAAACCCTCTTTATTACAAATCTGCTCTTGCTACCAATCAGTGCTAGAATACTGTATAACTCTTCAGGGCTGCGCATAAGCACTCTTTTGTGCTTTAGAATATCCCAGATTTCGAATACGAAGCCAGAATGCATGGAAGGGTCTATTACGAGGCCGGCAGTGTTGAATGGATCGGCAAATATTCTGAATATCGGAAGGTTAAATGCTCCGGGCTCCGTTTTGTCCATCATGAAAACGAGAAACGGCTCTGATTTTCTTTTTGTGAATTCCATCTCTGCTATTCCAGGACCTAGACCTCTGATATTACCTGAGAAAGCGTCTTTGAGCAGATCCTGCCCTGCACCGTACAGTTGCATCTCCTTTGCTCTTTCGGCGCATTTGCTGAAAACGTTCCAAGCAAGTTCGTGGATTTTGGGATTGTCAACTCCTTTTTTGTGAGTCATGAGCAGTTCTAGATCGTCTCCAGCATTAAAAACGCGGAAATCGATTATTTCACCACTCTCCATAGCTCTTGTTAGGCATTCTTCGGCTAGTTTTTTTATTTCATCAGGGACAATGGTATGTCCTGCGACACTTCCGACATCAGCCTTTATCAGCGATATTGTTATCTTCATGGGGCTGAATTTAGCGTAAACAATTTAAACTTTAAGGTTTTTTAAATGGTTAGAGTGATGATTATGTTAGAAAGAGTGCCAACGGGTATACCTGGTTTTGATGAACTCTGCGAGGGCGGATTATTGAGGGATAGGAGCTATCTGATTTCTGGTACTTCTGGTTCCGGAAAAACTGTTTTTGCGATGCAGTATTTGGTTAACGGAATCCAGCGATTTAAAGAGCCGGGTATATTTGTAGCGACAGAAGAAAGACCTCAGCACCTTCGGGAACACTTTCTGAGCTTTGGATGGGATCTTGAAAAGTTGGAAGATGAAAACATGCTAGCAATCGTTGACGCCACTTCGACGAAGATCGGTCTACCATCTGAGGAAAGATACATTGATCTTAGACCCTTCGATACAAGGTCTCTCCTAGATCAGATAATAACGATACAGGATGAGATTGGGGCGAGAAGGGCAGTAGTGGATTCCACAACTTCAATTGGATTCACAATTTCTGATCCTGCGAGATTCCGGATTGAACTGCTAAAAATTTCAACCACCATGGAAATCTTAGGATTGACTTCTCTGCTGACTTGCGAGGTTGTGGAAAATGGCCCGGACAGGATAAGCAGATTCGGTGTTGAGAACTTCATAGTAGAAGGTACAATCGTTCTTTATTATACAAGAGTTGAAAACACAAGAATGCGAAGCCTAGAAATTTTCAAAATGCGTGGAACGAGTCACAGCAAGAAAATCCATCCTTTTGAAATTACGAACAAAGGGATAGTCGTTTATTCTAAGGAGGAACTTCTTTAAAATCTTTTTAGAATGTATTTTTTAAGATTTAACGGGTCAGAAAAGTGGAAAAGTCTTGAATTTCCACATAGCTTGGCCATCGTTGTGCATAATTCGACAAATCTGCTCTCATTGCCCAGCATTACTATCTGTAGCTTTGCCTGGATTTTTTTGAGCATTTTTGCCTCTCTTACTGCGCAAGCCCAAGGAGTTACCTTTGGATCATAGCTTGAAGTTGGCTCTCCATCGCTTATGAGAAACACTATTCCAGTTCCACTTTTTTCAGAAAGAATTTCACGTGCCCTCTTTAAGGCAAGACCGATATCCGTTCTCCCCTTTGGTTCAAGGTTCAATATCTCATCTCTTCGAACCTTGGTAACTTTGTGATTGAATGCCATTACCACCAGCTCGTCGTCAGTCGATCTCCTCTCTATGGCCCTTCTGAGTGCGATTGCAGCTTCTATTGCTCCAACGATCTTTTTGCCTCTCATTGAATCGCTAACGTCTATCAGCATTACGTAGACACATTTTTCAGCATGTTTTGGCTGTCTTGCGAAGATTTCCTCTAAATCCAATTTACCCTTAATCGCGGATCTTAAAAGAGATTCGCAGAGGTCTATATTATCAAAGGAATGAATCCCAGGATCGAATTCGACCAAACTTTCGCCACTAAAAATCGAAATTCCTTCTTTATTTGTTAAGTTCTCCCCCCTCTTCTTCTGATCAAGTTCTTCAAGGGCGATGGAGAGTATTTTGTCGCCTATTATCTTTTCTGCTATTGCCTTGTATTTCACGACCCTTCTGTGAAATTTCCCTTCAACGTAGTCAATATAACCAGAATTCTTTAGATCTTCAACTATTTCGTCAAAGAAATTCTCTACAAGCTGATTTGCGCTTAGATCTTCTCTTTTCACTTTGCCTTTTTCGAGCATTTCCTTAAGTTCTTCCCAAGCCATTCTCTTCGCAGTTTGGTACTTTTCGAGCTGTTCTGTCCAATAACCGTCAAAAAATCCGAAATTTCTTACAGCTTCCCTAAAGAATGGATTGTCGTCAAATCTCTTTAATTCGTCTCTCAGATATTTCTTTATGAGATCTGTGGGATCGAAATTGCCTTTTTCTCGGTAGTATGGGTTGAATAAGGAATAAAGAAGATCATCAAACAGCTTACCTAAGGTATGTTCTTTTCTGCATGCTCTGCATTCAGGTTTCTCGATCATAGGCCTTGTAAACGTAAATTCCGTCTCCGCTTCTCTCAATTAGACCCGAACATCTTGCTATTGCCTCAAGTGTTATCTCGACTGCAGATCGGAGCTCTTCTTTTCTTCTACAGAGCTTAGAGGCGAATACACTCAAAGTACCGTTCGTTTTGTAAACATTCAGGATCCTTTTTCTAGCGATTTCTTCGATTATTTCCCCGAATATATTTCTGGGAATCATGGAATAGATCGAACTACAAACGCTGTCAATTGAGTCGTTCAGAACCCCTTCTATGATTTCGTCTTTCGATACCTCTGTTTCGTAGTCAACCTCAAACCTGCTCTTTAGGGCGAGTTTCACTACCTCGAATTTATCTCCGTAATCGGCAAGCATAACCGCTTCGTGCCCTTTTCTTGTTGCAGAAGCTCTGACATGGTCGAAGAGCTTTATTGTGGCCCTGCAGCTAGGCTCTACCTCAATTCTGTTGGCATATCTACAATTCTTATTCCTCATACATCTCACGGCGTTTGCAAGAATTCTGAGGTGCCAGTCAGGGATTATTGAGCCACTTTTTAAACTCATATTTCTGAGTCCGATCTCGATTTCTTCTTCCACTGTCTCTGGTGGCCCTATATCGATTTGTTCCATTCTATCGAGCAGAGGCTCTTTTATATCCGAAACACCTTTGTAGTTGGCCGGATTAGTTGAGGCTATTACGAGCGTGTCGATTTTCATAGGCAGTATATCTCCTTCGGGCGTTGTTATTTGTCTCTCTTCGAAAAGCTCGTGAAGTAATGTTTGAAGGGCTGACGGGATAGATCCAAGCTCATCAAAGTACGCAATTCCTCTGTGAGCCTTCAAAACTCTGCCAGGTGTGAAGACTTCTGGATGGTCAAGGTCGTACCCTTCTTTGATCTTCTGGATGCTTATACCTCCGATCAGCTGTCTGGTGGTCATCATCGGGTCTCCAGGGATGCGAATCCACTTTCTTGGAATGAAGCTCAGTTCGACCTCTTCTTCTTCAAGCACTTTTTTCTTGCAAGAGAAGCAGACTGGTCTTGTCGGATCATCATGGATTTTGCAGCCTTTTATTGCCAGAATTTTCTCGGGAAGAAGCTTTGAGATACTTTTGGAAAAAGTAGTCTTTCCATAGCCTTTTTTACCTTTAAATAAAATGTTTGAGCCGCTCATGAGTGCAGTTTTTATCATTTCCTTTTCAACTGCCTTGCCTACGATTTCGGCAAAAGGATCAACTCCTTTTTCCTCATAACGTAGCAAATTTTCCTGAATATACTCAGAAATACTCTTTGAATGATAGTATAATAGAGCATCATCCCAAATGTCGACCTCATTTCCATTAAGAATGAATTTGGGAGCATTACTGGGCTTCACCTTTACTTCTTCAAATATGTAGTCGTATTCCATAGTGAAGAATATTTGGTCATGTTATTTTATTATTTTGGTTGAACTAGCAAAAATAAAGGAAAGATTCAGTCTTTTCTTTCGATAAGAGAAACTATTACGGCGGTTAAAAAGCTTGCCACGAAGCCGGGGAAGGCCGCATAGATCGGAATACCAGAGACAGTAATAGTCTTCCCGTAAATTGCAAAGCAAATTAGTGTCACAACCAGTCCCAAGATCATGCTAAGCCGGGCAGCATTTCTCGTCATTCTGCTCCAGTATAGCCCTAGGAAGATCGGGAAGAAGAAGCAGTTTGCCATCAAACCAAGTCCAGACCATATTATCCATGCGAGCATTTGTTGCGGTGTAAGTGCTAGTAGAAGCGAAGAGAAGCCTATGAAGGCGACTAAAATCGCGTTGAGGATCTTAAATCTCTTATCACTGATCTCTCTGCCAGTAGCATTTTTGAGAATGTCATAGCTTATGTTATTTGCGGCAGTGAGAATTAAACGGTCAGTTGTAGACATAACGCCTGCGAGAATCGTGGGGAGTAGCAAAAGGAAGAGCCATTCTGGGAGGAATTTTTGTGCTGCAGTAGGATAAGCCATATCTGACCATGTAACTTTTGTAACTCCAAGATCAAGTTCGGGTATGTTTAGTGTGCCTTGGGCCCAGGCAACCCTTGCAGCCATTCCCGCTAAAGCGGTCAAGAGGATTATTGAAACTCCTATAACATACATCACGAGCGGACTCCATCTCATGTAGCTTCGATCTTTGAAAGTGAGCATGTTGTTTACAATGTGCGGCGCTACCATCAGGCCAAGCGGAACCGTAATGAAGAACAGTGTTATGTTATAAACCCAACCGGCAAGCGGAACGTTTGCAGGGGCGAAGGGTTTCGATAAGTATTCTGCAAACATGTAATTTGGTGCAACACCACGTGTTTCGTTCTGCAGCTGTGGCATATTCGATAAGGCTATATTCATCTGTTCAAATCCCCCGACACCCATTATTATTAGTGGGACTGTGAGATAGATACCCAGAATCATCAGTAAACTTTGCAAAAAAGTAGTCCACGCTGTTGAAAACATTCCACCACTCATAACATACGATACTACGATGACCGCCGCAATCGTTGCGCCAAGCCAGTAGGGAATGCCGAGAATTATATAGCTCGCAACACCAACTGCGGTATATTGACCAATCAGGTAAATGTAGCAAGTTAGGGCCGAAATTCCGCCGGCAATGATTCTCATCAGCTTTGGGTCATTATATCTGAAAGCTAGATAATCCTGAATGGTTAAAATACCGTTTGTTTTTACCTTGTAAAGCTTGTTGCCAATGAGAATGGTGCCAAAAGCAATTGCAAAGGCCGGACCGATTATTCGCTCCCACATATTGGCCCAACCGGTTGTGAAAGCTAATCCGGCAACTCCGATTAGAGTCATACCGCTGAATACGCTTCCAATCATAAGCAACGAATAGGTCCAGAAACCAAGCTGACCGCTTGCAGCAACGAAGTCTGCAATTGTTTTAGTCCTCTTGGCCCCGTAGTATCCTATTATGGCTACCGCTATCAAATAAGCAGCAAATATGATCCAAGCAAGCATTCAGTTCACCTCCATCTCAGAGCCCAAATCAGCAGCACTGAGATCTGCGCTAGAATTGTTATAGCAAAGCAAACCAAAGTTTCAAATTCCATTCCGAGCATGGCAGTTTGACTCAAAAGAGCAATATTAAATTTTCGGTCTGTATGCTGTCTCAG
>QNUZ01000044.1 GCA_004347865.1 Archaeoglobi archaeon
TGCAAAAACTTCTTCGATGTGGAATTGTAGCCCAGATACCATTTAACGAGCTTAAAATACTCTCTGAGAGTTTTATTTAAAGCCAGGATTTTTGATTTATTCGGCCTGAAGACCTTGCCTACAACGCATATCTGGGCTTCTTTCTGCAAGGGAAGATCCCCAAGGCTTTTTCAACACAGAACTATTTAAAGCTTGCCCGTTCATCCCAGAGCTTTAGCTCTGGGTTTTCTGGGCACCAATTTTTATAAAAATTTAAATCACTCGTAAACCTTCTCCCATTCCTTATACCAATCCATAGCGTCTTTCTCGAAATCCCTGTCCTTTGATGGCATCCCCATTAAATTGTATGCCTCATGCTGGATCAGAACCTTCATGATCTCGTTACTGCCCGTCCAGATCAAACCCAAACGGAGATCTCTGAGCATTCTTTCCACCGGATAAACCTGCGTATATCCTATTCCTCCAAGAATCTGCATAGCCTTGTTCACAACATCCCAAGCCATTTCTGTTGCAAAAAGCTTCGCCTCGCTTACGAGTCTGCGGGGATCAAGCTTTGATTTTCCCTGATCGTAAAGATCTACCGCTTTTGCGGCGTTGTAAACAAGAGCCCTCGCCGCGTCGAGCTTTGTGAGGGCCTCCGCCACCATGAAGTTAACACCCTGAAAATCCCTGATCTTCCTGCCAAATGCCTTCCTTTTCTCCGAATACTTCATGGCAACCTCGAGTGCCGCTCTCACACCCAGAGAACCGGCTGCAGATGTCAGCCTTTCTGGAATCATCATTCTATTAAAAATAACCCTGGCGTTGTTCAGCTCCCCCAGAACGTATTCTTTCGGAATCTCAAGATCCTTAAAGACTATCCTTGCTGTACCCATTCCCCGAAATCCCATCAAGTTGTAGACTTCCTCTATCTCAACCCCCCTATCTCTCTCAACGATGAACGCAGTTAGGGCCTTATGACCCGGGGCATTCGGATCTGTCCTTGCGTAGATCAGGTAGAAGTCCGCAACTTTTCCGCCTGCGATAAACCTCTTTGAACCGTTTAGAACCCAGACATTACCTTTTTTCTCGGCCCTAGTTGTCGTGCCGAAAAAGTCGCTTCCGCCCCTTGGCTCTGTGAGACCCTCGGCGGAGATCTTTTTGCCCTTTATTATGGGCTTGAGGAATTCCTCCTTCTGCCATTCATTTCCAAATCTGTAAAGTGCCTCACCAACTATGCTAACCATCGAATAAGCGCACCCTATTCCCATCCCGAGAACGCCTATCTCCTCAAGGGCAACGGTTTCTGCTGTCCAAGACAACCCCCTGCCACCGTATTCTCTCGGGAATCTCAAACCTAAAAGACCCTTTTCTGCGCAGGCTTTAATGAACTCAAAAGGATAGTCCACCTCATTCCTGTCCATTTTGCGCAGCAGTTCTGGATCTACAGTTGCTGCAAACTCCTTCACTTCTTCACGCAATTTAAATTCCTCCTCTGTAAGCAAGAAATCGTTTTCGAGCATACTGTCACCGAACAATTCTTCAACTAATTACATTTAAATTTTACGTTAACGTTAACGTCATTTATTAAGCAGAAATATTTTTATTCCTCAGGAGGTTTTAATATTTGGATGGCCAAAAAGAACCAAGAAGGCGAAAAAGAGACCTACACAATTTCAGAACTTGCAAAGGAGTTCGAAATCAGCACAAGAACGATAAGATACTATGAAGAACTGGGCCTCCTTTCACCCAAAAGGACTTCTGGAAATCAGAGGATCTTCACAAAAAGGGATAGGGCCAGGCTAAAGCTAATTCTTAGGGGAAAAAGGCTCGGATTCAGCCTTCTAGAAATAAAGGAGATGATTGAAATGTATGACGTTGCTGGAGAAACCGAGCAGATAAAGCTTACGCTTAAATACGGAGAGAAGAAATTAAAGGAGATCGAGGAAAGGATAAAGGAGCTTGAAATGCTGAGAAAGGACATGCTTGCGATCAAAGAGATCCTTTTAAAAAGATTAAAGGAACTTGAGATGGCCAAAAAACAGAAAAGCTGAACTGGCAGTCTGACCTGCGGAGAACCTCCGGGTTTCTGGCATTTGAAAAGCTTTTAATCTGAGGTTCGAACGCTTTCCATGTATCAGAAAATCAAACCGCCGGAAGAGGGAGAAAAGATCGAATACAGAGACGGGAAATTTATAGTTCCGGATAATCCCATAATACCTTTTTTCAAGGGAGACGGAATAGGGTCCGACGTTGTTCCTGCAGCGATAAAAGTTCTGGACACCGCAGCGGAATTGATTGGAAAAACCATCGTTTGGTTTGAAATTTATGCCGGAGAGGAAGCTTACAGGATCTACGGAACCCATCTTCCCGAAGACACGCTGAATGCAATAAAGGAGTACAGGGTAGCTCTTAAGGGGCCCCTAACAACCCCGGTCGGCGGAGGTTACAGGAGTCTGAACGTCACACTCAGGCAGACTCTGGACCTATACGCAAATGTCCGCCCAATTTATTACCTGAAAGGGATACCGACTCCGGTAAAAAACCCGGAGAGAATAAACTTCGTTATATTCAGAGAGGCCACAGAAGATGTCTACGCAGGCATAGAGTGGCCAAAGGGTAGCAAAGAGGCCCTAAAGCTGATAGAGATTCTTGAAAAGGAATTCGGAGCGAAGATCAGAAGGGACTCGGGTATAGGCATAAAGCCCATAAGTGAGTTTGCCACAAAAAGGCTTGTGAGGATGGCGATAAGGTACGCGATCGAAAACAAGAGAAGGAGCGTCACGCTGGTGCACAAGGGCAACATAATGAAGTATACCGAAGGGGCCTTTAGGGACTGGGGATATGAAGTTGCAAAGCAGGAGTTTTCGGATCGCTGCATAACTGAAGAGGAGCTGGGCGAAAAAACGCCCGATGGAAAGATAGTTGTGAAGGACAGGATTGCGGACAACATGTTTCAGCAGATAATGCTGAGAAGCGAAGAATATGATGTCATAGTGCTTCCAAACCTCAATGGGGACTACCTCAGCGAGACGGCTGCGGCGCTTGTCGGTGGGGTTGGCATAGCTCCAGGGAGCAATATAGGGGATGGAATTGCGGTCTTTGAGCCCGTTCACGGTTCGGCCCCAAAGTATGCAGGGCTGAACAAAGTCAATCCCACCGCACAGATACTTTCAGGAGCGATGATGTTCGAATACCTCGGCTGGAAAAAGGCAAGTGAGATGATCAAAAAGGCGGTTGTTATGACCATCGAAGAAGGCACAGTGACCTACGATCTCCACAGACAGATCGGCGGAAAGCTCGTAGGCACGAAAGAATTTGCAGAAGCCGTAATTGAGAATCTACGCTCATTATGATCCAGATATACGGGGCCGGGGTTGCCGGGACTTATCTCTATTACCTCCTTGCAAAAAAAGGGATAAAGGCAAACATTTTCGATACTAGAAAAACTCCGGACTGCAGATGCGCCTGGGGGTTCACATACAGCGAAGCAAAGGATTTGTACTCAAAGATAGACCTAAATCTCGACGATTACATTCTCGTAAAGCCTAAAAACTTATTTGTGAATGATTTGGTCCTGAAAAACAAAAACGTGGTCATCGTGGACAAACTTTCATTGCTCTCGGATCTCTGGAGCGGCTTAGAGTTCAGAGAATCGAATTCCGAAATTATAGTCGATGCAACTGGGGCAAAAAGGGCTTTTCTGCCAAAGATACAAAACGACAGAATTATGCGAACCCTGCAGTTTCTAGAAAGACACGAAAAAGATGAAAATATTTTCGTATACTTTGAAAGACACGGATATGCTTGGGCTTTTCCTCTAGGCGGAGAATGGCACATAGGGGCAGGTGGAGCTTTTGAGAATAGATTGCAGGAGCAAATAAAGAAACTACGAGAACACTTTGACTTTCCTGAAAAAGAGTCCAAATGCAGTTGCGTGGGTGAAGTCAGAATGCTGCCCCCATCCAAATGCAGACCTTTCGTAAGCGGGAAAGTGGTGGGGGTTGGTGAGGCCATAGGTTGCGTTAGTGGGGTGGGAGAAGGAAACGTTCCAGCACTTAAGTCGGCGGAAATTCTCTCCGAATCTCTGGAGAACCTTGAAATCTACGAAAAGAAGATCTTAGGCGAGTTCAAATGGCTAGAAAGAGAGCAAAAGTTCGTCGATAGTGCGCTAAAGGGAAGGCCGGCCTACCACCTACTACCGATGATAATAGCATTTGAGAGCAAGAGACTTTTTAGACACTCCATTTTTGACTTTCTGAGAGTTTTTATATGATCAAAAGGTTCAAATTTTCCTACAAAGAGACAACGGCCACGATTCTAACGGAAGACGATAAGTTCTTCGAAATTGCAGTTAGATCGATTCTAAAGGCGAGAAGCGAAATAGAGGTATATATCAGTCTTAAGCCCGAATTCCTAATAAGCTACGAACCTCTGCATTGCCCAAAATGCAACAAAAAAGGTATAGTTCGCGAAATGTGCCGTGCAGCTAAAATTGCTAAAGTGGGTCCGATGGCATCGGTGGCTGGAGCGATAGCGCAGTACGCTGTAGACAGAATGGTCGAGGCGGGGGCGAATATTGCTGTGGTTGACAACGGGGGAGACATAGCCATCCACTCAGATCAAGAACTGAGAATTGGTGTTTACCCCTCCAATCTCGCACTTCTCATTCCGCCTTCTGAAAGAATTGCAATATGCACCTCAAGTGGGAAAATAGGCCCTTCTGTCAGTTTTGGATGGGCAGATGCGGCGACCATCATAGCAAAAGATGCTACCGTTGCAGATGCATTTGCGACAGCCTTGGGAAATACTATAAAGGAGAACCTTGGAAAAAGTGAGATTGAAAAAACACTTTTAGATTTCTACTCCGAAAACCGGGATTTTGTTGAAGGGGCGATTGTTGTAAAAGATGGTATAATGGCCTTCGCCGGCAACATTCCCAAGATTTTGCTCTCAGAATTCGGTGAGGATCTCATCACTAAACCCTGAATCTGTATCCGAAAAGCGCAAAATTTAAATTTGAATTGTAGGCTAAATTTGTTCTATGGCAGTAAAAATTATCTTCTGCCCCTCTTGCGGAGAAGAAGTTGAAATTAAGGATCTGTACGAGGGCGTTGAGATTACCTGCGAATCCTGTGGTTGTTTAATGATCTACCAAGAAGGCAAATTGCTTCTAGTTGACACCAACGAGGAATTCAACCTTGAGGATCTGGAAAGTTACGAAGAGGAAGAGGAGGGAGAGGAGGAAGAGGAGGAAGAAGAATTCTATTACGATGAGGAATACTGAATCATTTTTTTAATGTACTTTGATGGAATCTCTTTGGCAAGAGCAATCGAATCGTTTGCCTTTAAGATTCTTATTCCATCAGCTCTCGCTCTCCTTGCATCTATCTCGAAAATTATGGGATTCCTAGTTCTCAAACTGGCAACTTCGAGGCTCTTTTCGATGGTTGTTGAGAGGTGAACGTAGGCTTGATTCACAGGCTTTATGCCAATTTCCATCATTCTGTTTGCTTCTTCCTCGCTTGTGCCATAATAAAGTGTGTCTTCCTGAGCTTCAGGCATGTCATTTAGTTTTACATCTATGCTGTGTCCGTATCTTGCCCTAATTTTGTCCCCTCTTATTTCGTATCTCTTCTTTTCATCGCTGTATATTAGTGCCTTCAGTACCCATCTGTTCGCCCACCTGTACTTTCTACTTACCAGCCTCGCTAGATCTTCAAAGCTCACCCAGCCGTTCTCGTCGATTTCTAGTCCAAATTTTTGCGGAAAGTGCCTTAGAACTCCCGAAACGAATTTTCCCAGTCTCTCAACTTTCTCCTTACTAACGACGATTTCACCTTTTACACCGCAAGCACAGGTTTCCCCTCGATAAAATCCATGCGACGGGCAAAACCTTATTTCCTCCATTTTACCACAGCCCACGTCTAATTTTAATCTTCTTCCCCGAAACTCTCACAATTCCAGCCTTTTCCAGAGATCTCACAATCGTTTCAAAAATCTCCTCACAATTTATTAATATTTCTCCGTTCTCTCCATCGATTATACTGCTACTCAGCTCCCTCAGCTTCTCAATATCCTCCACTTTCTCGACATTAAGCAAAATGTTTGAGATTACAGCTAAAATACAACCCAGAACTCTGTCATCAACTTCCTCCCCCAACAAACTGAGAACGTCAACATAAAGCTCCCAGAGAGGGAAATAATCGACCACTACTAAGTTTCTGGCACCCTCAACCGGTTCCTCTAATATCACAGTTACCTCAGGATCATCTGGAAGGTTCCCTCTGACAAACTCACCCACCTCAATCCCATTTTTGTCCAGGAACAACTGCAGTTCATCCATAAGGATCCCAATCTTAATTGCATTTTCTGCGAATGAGACCAGATCCTCAGCGTCCAAATCTTCGGCCATCAGCTTTTTTGCGGATTCATAAACTTCAGGATCCTCAGATTTCATGAAACTTTCCAGAAATTCCTCATATCTTACCTCCCCTTTCTTCAGGATCTTCCTGAGGACAGTGATCCGCCTTTCCCACTTCTCTATCTCACCCCTCAACTTCTCTGAAGCAGAAATTTTCCTGAGCTCGCTCAATTTTCCAGAGATGAAGAACAGCTCGTCTTCTTCCCATTCGATCAACTCTCTTATCTCGATCCTCGCTCCAGATCTCCTAAGATCTGCCGCCATTTCGAGCAATTTTTCTTTATCTTCCGAAGTGGCTAACCTGAGCCACACAGCCCAACTCCGACAACACAATTTTAAATCTTTTGCTCTTGGAAGAAAAAATGATATAGCAGATTAAAGGAGGGGTAACCTATGTTCGAGCTCTCAGAGAGAATGAAGAGGATCCCCCCATATCTGTTCGCGGAAATAGATGCAATGAAAAAGAAAAAGCTTGCAGAAGGTGTGAAAGTTATTGACTTGGGAGTAGGAGACCCGGATTTGCCAACTCCGAAACACATCGTTTCTGCTATGCAGAAGGCAGTAGAAAGGGTGGATAGGCAGAAATATCCGAGCTATGAGGGTATGCTTGAGTTCCGCGAAAGTGTTTCGGAGTTCTACATGAGGAGAAAGGGAATAAATTTGGATCCTCAGAAGGAAGTTATAGCCCTCATAGGCTCAAAGGAGGGCATAGCCCACCTTCCTCTGGCCTTCGTTAACGAGGGAGATTATGTTCTGGTTCCGGATCCTGGATATCCCGTATATTACGCATCAACGGTTATGGCAGGCGGTAGGGCTTTTTTCATGCCCCTTAATGCCGAGAACAGCTTCCTGCCGGATTTAGAGGCAATACCTGAGGATGTAAGAAAAAAAGCCAAGATAATGTTTCTGAATTATCCCAACAATCCAACCTCGGCGATTGCGGAAAAGGACTTCATAAAGTCTGCAGTGGACTTCTGCATCGACAACAAGATCATTCTGGCGCACGACTACGCCTACGGTGAGATTGGATTGGACGGCTATCGCCCAAAAAGCTTTTTGGAAAATAAGAATGCATTTGAAGTAACAATAGAATTCAATTCCCTATCGAAAACTTACAACATGACCGGCTGGCGTATCGGTTTTGCATGCGGTAACGAGGAAATAGTAAAGGGTCTTCTCAAGGTTAAGACTAATGTCGATAGTGGTGTCTTCGAAGCCGTTCAGGAAGCGGGAATCGCCGCTTTAAGGGGTAGCGACGAATTTATTGATGAGAACTGCAGAATATATGCAGAGAGAAGGGATATACTCGTCGACGGGCTGAAAAATCTGGGATTCGCAGTTGAGAAACCTAAGGCAACTTTTTATGTCTGGTGCAGAGTCGGAGGGAGCAGTATCGAGTTCGTAAAAAGAATTCTAGATGGTGCTGGGATAGTTGCAACCCCTGGAATAGGGTTTGGAAAAAACGGAGAAGGTTACGTTAGATTTGCGCTAACTAGAAGCAAAGAGGTTATTGCGGAGGCAATAAAAAGACTGGAAAGATTATTTTAAAATGAATTATAACTACAATTAATCTTGTGAGCTGCTTCACGACTAAATTCGGGAGCTTCCGGCGCTAAGGAAGGCTTTACGCCATTCCCCTCATCTGCCGGTTCAAAAGCCAAGCTCCTCCTCCCGCAGAGCTCATTACCCTGCGGGCTATGTTTATGCATGCGTTTAAATCCCTGTTGTAAACGAGCCCGCATTTCGGGCATCTGAATTCCCTTCCGTTGAGTTTGGCAACATGCCCGCATCTGTGGCAAGTCTTTGAAGTGTTCCTGACCTCTATTCCCTCAAGCAAAGCCTTGTATTCAACAATTTCCTGCAGCTTTCTGAAGGGGAGCGAGTGAAATCTTTTGTTGAGCTCTTTGGACCTGTCAAAGTTATCCCTTATTCCGGTGAGATCTTCCTTCACGATTACAGGCTTCCATTTCTCGAGACGTTTCTATGCGACTGAAATCCCTTTAAAGTGGAGAAGGAGAAAGAGAAAGCATTAAGGCTTCTCATGAAAAACCTAGAGAATTTCGAGGAATTGGCCGATAAGCTCAGAAATCCGCTCGCAGTTATCAAGGGTTATTTGAAGATCCGGGAAGAGGTTCCGGAATCCGAATTCATAAGGAACATAAGCAAGCATGCGGCAAAAATCGAGAAAATACTGGATGAGCTCAGGATCAAAGAACTACAAACATATGAAATGAAGAAAGTCCTCGAAACTACAAAATGACTCTCTTTGCCCTACAGGGCGAAGCTTTCAGTCATGAAATTCACATAAACAGAGAGTCTAAGGACTCCAGGACGTAGTCCGGAAAAGTGCTGGCCTTTTCCAGACTCTCCTTTTTGTCAACTCCCGTCAGCACTAGAAGGGTGCTGGCACCGATTCCTTTTCCCGCAACAACGTCAACTTCAATCTGATCTCCGACAACAACGACGTCTTCAGCTCCCAAACCGAGCCTTTCGAGGGCCTCTAGCATAATCACTTTTGAGGGTTTTCCGATAACAACATCAGGCATTCTGCCGGTCATCCAGTAGAGTGCACCTATTATAAGCCCCGTTCCGGGAGTGGGGCCGTCGTCAGAAGGGAAGATCCTGTCAGGATTTGTTGCTATGTACCTAACTCCTTTCAAGCAGCAACGCAATGCCTTTGTCATCAAATTGTAGTCCAAATTTCTGTTCGAGCCCACAACGAGGTATTCCGCATCTTGGTAATCTACGAGAGTGAGTCCTGCATTCACCAGCTCCTCCTGAAGTCCAGCTTCGCCAGTGGTGAAAACCTTTGCCTTCCTTTTTTCTTTAGCAATGAAACTCGCCGTCGCGTGGGTTGCTGAAATTATGTCTTTTTCACTAACAGGAATGCCAAAGGACTTCAGTCTTTCCAGCAATATTCTTCTGCTTCTTGTAGAATTGTTAGAAACAAAAACGATTTTTTTTCCAGCATCGAGTAGCTTCAGAACTCCCCTAACCCCCTCCTCTATCGGTTCAGTGCTCCTTCCTACCACTCCGTCAATGTCTATAATGAAACCCTTTTTCTTCAGCAAAGGATGCATCACATCAGGCCGAGCATTTTCAGCTCTTTTGAAATCTTTTCAACGGCCTTTTGTGCGTCTTCGGGACTCTTTCCGCCTGTTACGACCATCTTTCCAGAACCAAAAATGAGTACTACGACTCTTGGATCAGTAAGGCGATAAACGAGTCCTGGAAACTGTTCAGGCTCATACTCCACGTTCTCTAGACCCAGACCGACGGCTATCGCATTCAGATTTAGATCTGTTCCAAGATCGGCTGAGGCGACGATGTTCTGCACTTTCACGTCCGGTTCGTCAATGACGGAGATTCCAATCCCTTTAAGCATTTTAACGATCTGTTTTACCGCTCTCCTAGCGTCCTCAACAGATTTCGAACCAGTACATACGATTTTTCCGCTTCTAAAAACCAGAGCTGCTGCTTTTGGTTCACTTGTTCTCAAAACAAGTCCGGGAAATTGTTTCGGTTTATATTCGGAGTCCTTAATTTCTTTTGAGATTTTCACAAGGTCTATGTTCTCCCCGATCTGCGTTGAAGCCACAACATTTTCGATCTTTATTGTGTATCCCATAACAAACCCCGAAGCTGGTAGTTTAAAAACTATATAAATGCTTCTGCTGAAAAAATATTCATATTTAATCATTTTCCTAGATTTCTAAAGCTTGCTTTCAAGGTCTGCGGACATTCTGACTCAAGAGTCCATTCTGGAAGTTTTAAGAAAGGTGCAAAAATGCCGATAGAAAGCTGGGGAATCAGATAGAATCAGCATTATCCTTTCTCTCCGGCAGAATTATTTCCCCATCTTCTCCACTCAAAACAAACCCTCTTCCAGAAAGGAATTCCCTCACCGTTAAGGCCGAAATAACCGCATCTAGTTCGTCGTGTGTCAGGTTGGGCACCTTCAAGATTTTTCCAACCTCCCTCGTTATTTCAAGAAGTCCTCTCTTTGTTCTCTTCTTCGAATTTGAAGCTATCCCCATCAATACCCTTGTCGCATAAGGGTACACCTCATATACCTTTATACCATTCCTCCTAAGTTCCTCGGCGATTTCCATTCCTCTGAGTGCTATGGACCTGAAAAAAGGTGCTCCCGAAGGAAAAAGTTTAATTCCGAGCTTTAAAAGCTTTCTTTCACATTCTCTGAGCATGCCGGTTTTTGGAAAAGATAAGGGGGCGTCAATTCCCGCTGCAATAACTCCTCTTAATTTTTCCATTCTGTAGTCGCCAACGTAGAGCAGCTCATCCTCTATCACTGCAAGCTTGCAGAAATTCAGTCCAACATCGATACCAGCTACTCTCACATTCCTGAAGAAGTACTCTCGGATTTTTAGCCTTTGAGCGAAAGGGGATATATGTGCTAAAAATATACCAAATTGTGAGTCAGAGGGTGCTCATAGCCGATGACGACTATAACGAAAAATATTTATATTGATTTCTCCAGAGCACAATGTATGTTGCGGAGGAGTTTGGCCATCCTGCTGGTTCTGGCTGCAGTCTATCCTGCCTGCGCACTCGTACCAGAAGAGTGGAGTGGAGACGGAAACAACCTAGATCTAAGCATTTTAAGGCCCGGAGACATAATTCTCTGCAGAGGCTGTGCCGGCTGGCTTGAAGAGACGTTCGGAAACATTGTCGGCTACTGGCACCATGCTGCAATGTACATCGGCAATGGGCAGATGATCGAAGCCTGGAAGGACGGAGTTAGGATAGTGCCAGTGGACATGGTTAAGAAGGCCAGCGAGGTTGGAGTTTACAGGGTGAAGACCACCGACACTGTGAGAATCAATGCTATCAACTGGGCAAAGACCAAGGTCGGCCTGCCATACGATTACAAGTGGCTTACATACATTGGAGGCAAGGAAGTCGAAGGAAACAGCTATTACTGCAGCGAGCTGGTTTGGGCCGCATATCTCAAGGCCGGAGGCCCAGACATTGACCAGAATCCGGGCTTCAGTCTGAGATACGGCTACAACGTTGCTCCTCAGGAACTCGCTGACGACGGAGATACCTATCTCATAGCCCAAGCAACTTGATTGCTTTTTATTTTTTAAACTTAAAGGCTTCTCGAAAAAGTTATATTTCTGCCGCTTTTAAAAATAGCAGGGGTCGTGGCGTAGCCAGGAAGCGCGGCGGGCTCCAGTGGTGTGATGAATTGTGGGTCTGCTGAAGCGTGATGATCCATTGGAGCGCTGACCCGAAGAGACCCGCAAGTCGTGGGTTCAAATCCCACCGGCCCCATAAAAAATTTTAGTTGAAGCCGAGGGCCTTCCTCTTTTCCAGAATTACTCTCTCTATTAGTTCCGCTGCTTTAAATGGATCTTCCTCGACCAGAACCTTCCCTCCAGTGAGAACCTCGATGTCCTTCATGAAGAACCTGACTGCATCCTCGCTGCCAGTTATGGGCGGAATTGGAGAAACATGGGTCGTTATTCCATAAGCCACGGCAAAAA
>QNUZ01000045.1 GCA_004347865.1 Archaeoglobi archaeon
ATAGAAAAAGAGAAGAAACTAATTCCGCAGGTTTACAGGAGGCAGAACGTTGTATTCGAACGCGGAGAGGGATGCTATCTCTTCGATACAAGCGGGAAAAGGTATCTGGATCTAGTTGCAGGCATAGCCACTGTTGCTATCGGTCACTCAAATCCGGAATTCATAGCAAGGGTGGGCGAACAGCTGAAAAAGCTCGTTCACGTTTCAAACCTTTACTATACCGTTCCTCAAATAGAGCTGGCAGAAAAGCTAAGGAAAATAACCGGAATGGACCGTTTCTTTTTCTGCAACAGCGGAACTGAGGCGGTTGAAGCATCGCTAAAGTTTGCAAGGAAGGCAACGGGTAGAAAGAAATTCGTTGCGTTCACAAATTGCTTCCACGGGCGAACGATGGGCGCTCTGTCCGTGACGTACAAGGAAAAATTCCGAAAACCTTTTGAACCGCTGGTTCAGCCAGTCGAGTTTGCGAAGTTCAACGATGTTCAGGATCTCGAAAGAAAGGTTGACGGAAATACGGCAGCAGTAATTCTGGAGTTAATTCAGGGCGAAGCTGGGGTATATCCTGCGGATACTGACTTCATTAAGGCGATCTTCGAGTTGAAGGAAAAATACGGCTATCTCGTGATAATAGATGAAGTCCAGACAGGCTTCGGAAGAACTGGAAGATGGTTTGCAAAGGAGCACTACGGAGTCGAGCCGGACATAATGGCTATGGCAAAGGCCATGGGATCCGGATTTCCGATCGGTTGTTCGGCAATTAGCGAGGAAGTGGCCGGGAGGCTTGAAAGGGGCGACCACGGATCTACCTTTGGTGGCAATCCTCTGGCCTGTGCCGCAAGCCTGGCGACGATCGAGATAATCGAGAAGCACAAGCTCGTGGAGAACTCTGAAAAAATGGGAGAGTATTTCATGAGAAGGCTGAAGGAAATATTCAGCGAGGTCAGGGGAAGGGGATTAATGATCGGGGTAAGGGTTCAGAATGCGGAGGAAATCGTGAAAAGGGCGCTTGAACGCGGACTTGTGCTCAACGCGACTTCTGAGGACAATCTTAGACTTGTCCCCCCGCTTGTAATCGGAAAAGCTGAAGTTGATCTCGCAGTTGAAATTCTTGCGGAAATACACGGATAGCTTTTAGCAACAGGATTCAAATCTCGGTTTTTTAGAAATTTTGAATAAGCCCAAAGAAAAGATCTATTTTATATTCTGGGAAATTCGAGTACAAAGGTAGCTCCTTTGCAGTCTTTTAGCCTTATATTTCCGCCATAGCTTTCGAGAAGTTTTTTGACTATATAAAGCCCCAATCCTGTGCTTTTTGACGTTGAAAAACCTTTTTCAAAAATTTTATCTCCGATCTCCGCTGGCACACCACTCCCGTTGTCCAAAAATTCTAGTAAAATTTTTGATGATCCTTCTTTAATCTTAATAAAAATCTTTGTCGCTTTTCCATGTTTAATCGAGTTTGAAATTAGGTTGTCAAAAACAACGTAAATCCCTTCATTGGCCAAGACCGTAGCATTACCGTCAATATTTACAACCGAAAGCCTCGCCCTTCAGGGCGGGGATGGGGAGAGAAAAATTTATAAGATATGTATCCTTTAATATATTCTGGGAGAGTGCCTTGGAGGGCGAATCTCTAGAGTGGATGAGACCTAGAAGCACTAGATATGCTAAATACTGGTGTGGTTATCATTTTGCTGAGTTCACTGGAGTGGTCCTGAGCGAAATACTCAGAGAGTTGGAATGCGAAACATTAGCTTTGGAGGTTATGCCCGACCATGTCCATGTGTTTACTTTATGCCCTCCGAGGCACTCTCCAGCCTACGTTGTGAACCATCTTAAGGGCAAGAGTGCCAGGAGAATACCGCAGAGGTTCCCGGAGCTAAGAACTAGAGCTACCCGTGAGAAGCTGTGGGGTAGGAGCTACTTTGTGGCAACAGCCGAAATCGTTAAGAAGTA
>QNUZ01000046.1 GCA_004347865.1 Archaeoglobi archaeon
ATTATCTTAACGCCATCGGTATCCGCGGGGATTGCGAAGGCCACGCTGTAATCTCTGTCCTCCTCTGTCATCGCCCTTGTGGGAACAACTATGATCTCGTCCGCAACGCTTGCCATGGTTATGCAGTTCTTGGCCCCCCTCACGATGATCCCGTCGCTCCTCCTCTCAACAACCCTGACATACATGTCCGGATCATCCTGTTCATGGGGTCTCTTGCTTCTGTCGCCCTTCACATCGGTCTGGGCGCATGCTGCGACGAGGTCCCTGTTCTGGAATTCCTTCAGGTACTCTGTGAACCTGCTGTGGTAGTCGGTGCCGAATTCCTGATCGGCCGCAAATGTTGCCACTGACAAACCGTTTATCGCATCGCAACCCATGCAACGCTGAATGCAACCGCCTGTTCTCTGACAACACTTTCTTATCATTTCCTGCTTTTTCATCAGGTCTTCTGCAGACTGATTTATGTGGGTGAACCTGTTTATCTTCTTCCCCGTCAGATGCGAGTGGGTTACCAGCAAGTCCTTGAACTCCGGATT
Organism: Archaeoglobi archaeon; assembly: GCA_004347865.1. GTDB lineage: Archaea > Halobacteriota > Archaeoglobi > Archaeoglobales > Archaeoglobaceae > WYZ-LMO2. The sequence goes on from QNUZ01000046.1 coordinate 537, forward strand.
TTCAACAAGGTCAAAGGTTTTCGATATCACGTTAATGCCTCCCGAAAGTTCAGGAGAATCTCTTCTAACCTTTTTTCCCCTTACGTAAACGTTCGGCTTCATTTTGAAAAGATCCTGCCTATACTCTTCAGAAGTCCTCACATAAAGCACCTCCTACTGGCGTTATTCATTCCACTAAAATATTTCCCAACCGAATGTTCCACCATGCATTCACCCAGAATTTCTTGTCTTGATCACTATTAAACCTTTTCCTATCTTGAATTCTCATGGAATTCCGAGATTTTTTTCAGATTATGCGAAACAAAACCTTCGAGGACCAAAGGATATGAAAAGCATTTTTAAACCTGAAATGACTCTGAACAGATGGCCCTAAGAATCGCCGAGGACTTTTACCTGCTAAAACCAGGAAAAGTCATTTTCGCAGAAAGCGGAGATATAGTCTACGCTTCCTCTTCAGTTAGCCTGATTTTAGCCGAACAAGCAATGGTTGTGGACACGGGGCTGGCAATGGATCAGGAAACCATACTGCTTGCCCTTAAAGAACTTGGCCTGAAACCATCCGATATCGGTATCGTAGTAAACACGCATCTCCATCCCGACCACTGCGGTGGAAATGAGCTTTTCTCTAGGGCAAAGATCTACGCCCATCCTCTCGAAATCGCCAGAACCGGGGCCCATTGTTTACCGTGTCCCCAGAGCTTGGGCGAGAGGGTCAGGATAATTGAAACTCCGGGGCACCTCGACGGGCATATATCGGTTGTATTTGACGAATCGATAGTCCTCGCAGGCGACGCAATACCGACCAAAAACAATTACGAGAAAAGGGTCATTCCGAGATTTCACACCAATGCCGAAAAGGCAAAGGAGAGCATGCAGAAAATCATAAAGATTGCCAAAATAATAATTCCGGGTCACGACGATCCGATTTTCGTTCTAAAGTAGTGTCGCAACGGCTATGGCTCTTGCAAATCCTTCAGCGGTCTGATTCCTGCTCGTGTCCACAATTCTGTACGGTAAACCGCAGTACACCGCTCCGTACTCCTTCCCCCCGCCAAGATAGCAGAGTGATCTGAAAATGAGATTTCCGGAGATACCATCTGGAGCTATCACGATACCTTTTTCAACCGCATCTTCAATTCTTATTTCCAGATTCTCTCCGCCGGAAAGCTTTGCAACCAGCTCAGCCTCTGCAAGGGATCGATCCACGATCTCATATCTTCCAACATCTCCGTACCTCCCCCCGGCAAGCACCGCAACCTTTTTTGGAATCCCGAGAAGTTCCGCCAGCTGCTTTGAGTATTCGATTAACCTGAGCTTCTCCGTAACATTCTTGCCCTCATCTATCCCCACAGGGGACAAAAGGAAAAGGGTGCCGTTTGCGGTCTCGAAAATCCCGACCCTCAATGGATAGTGCTTAACCCTGAGAACTTCCAGCAGCTTCGATGCCCTTGCAGTCCCCCTGACTATGGCATGGACTTCACCGCTTTCCACGAGCTTGAAGAGCTCTTTTTCGGTTCTTTCTCCCTGATCGACCACAACTGTTTCTGCAAAATCTGCCAGCTCAACTGCCTTCATTATCCTCTCTTCGCTTGTCTCGTCAACTCTGTAAAGCCCGATGGCAACCCTTTTTCTCTTTACCCTTTCCCTTATTCTCTCATGGAGGTACATGGTTACTTTGATCGCAAAGCTTCTGCAACCTTCTTTGCCAAGTTCTTGCAGCTGTTAAGGCCGGCTTCGTCCCTTTTAACGGCTTCGAAGTCCTTCATGGATCCTACAAGCATTCCGCCGAATCTCATCGGAACGATCTTCATTTCATGCGTGAGCATCCACTGATGAATCTGCTCGCAAACCATTTCCTGCCCCCCGTTTCTCACCTGCCCGACAGCGATCGCGCCACCGACCTTTCCTTTCAGCTTTCCGCGGACCATTATGCTCCTGTCAAACAGAGCCTTGAGCTGGGCTGAAACGCTCACGTAGTAAACGGGGGAGGCGACTATTATTGCATCGGCCAAGAGCATTCTCTCGAATATTCCCTTTGCATCATCCTTTATTGGACACTCCTTTCCCTCTAGGCATTTCCCGCAGTGATTGCAGAACTTAACCTCCTTTTCTGAAAGCAGAACAGTTTCAGTTTCGAAGCCCATTGCCTTCAGCTCATTTAGGGTAAAATTCAGTGCAAATTCGGTGTTTGCACCCTTCCTCGGAGAACCGCAAATTCCGAGCACCTTCATAGCTCCTGCTTCGTTTCCGGATATATATTCTTTCTCTTCTCATTCCTTATTCTGCAGGATCAACTCGACCGCCATCCTTGCAGTGTTCCCCACAACCTTAGAGCAGTGCTCGATCATTCCAAATGAGATTGCCTCTTTCATTTCCCTGCGATCCCATAGGTTAAAGGTTCTTCCCATGAGTTTCATTTGAACATCTCTGCATCGACAGCTTCCGTATTCAGCTACAAAGCGATCGTGCAACTCCTTCACGAGCGCATAGGCCTTCATTGGCTTCAGAATAGCGGAAAAATCCTTCCTTTCGCGGGGAAACAGATAGCTTATCACCATCGAAGCGCCAACAAGTGCCCCGCAGCTGCCATCTCCACTTAGCCCGAGACCGTCGGCCAGGCCGCTTCCAGCTTTAAAAACATCTTCGTTCCAGATCCCGAGAGCGTCGAATATGGCTGCGATGACTGTTTGAGAGCAGCCGGTATACTCCTTCTCGTATTTCACTCCCAAATCATAGGCCTTCTTTGCCTCCTCCATGATCGATGTTAAAATTCCGGAATATTTAATTTTCGAAGAATCCCTCTGATTTCTGTCGGTGATCCATGAAAAAACCAGCAAGTCTTATCAATTCAGCAGAAATAGAAGGACCATGAAAAGGAGTTTAGAGAAGCTTCTGGAAGAGCTTCGCAAAATCAATCCAGATTTCAGGGTAATCTCAACGGAAAGCGTAGTAGTATCGGAATGGGTTAGATGGAAATGCATGTTCGGATGCAAGGCTTTTGGGAAGCATTTAAACTGTCCCCCATTCGTACCCCCAGTTGAAGAAACCAGAAAACTGCTCAAATGCTACAAAACGGCAGTTATCGCAAGATTCGAAGCTAAACCCGACTACTCACAACCTCCCGAGCACATCCACCACTTTCTCATGGAAACGCTGAAGGAATTCTATGACAGGATGTTCGAAATGGAGAGAGTGGCATATCTCTCGGGTTACTACAAGGCCTTTGCCCTCTATGCTCTGCCATGTCCTTACTGCGATCCATGCGTTGCGGAAAAACTTGAAAACATCGACCAGGATCCGAAGCGCTACTGCAAGTTTCCTCACAAGGTAAGGCCAGCTATGGAGGGTGCAGGAATCGATGTTTTCCAGACCGTAAGAAATGCGGGCTACGATTTGGATGTTCTTGCTTCTCCAACCGATAAGATCCTTTTCTACGGGCTTTTACTGCTTGAATAGGGTGGTAAATTGGACGAGCACGTGATGGAGCTGCTCGGAAAGTCGAGGGCCGTTGTCAGGGAGGGCAAAATCGTTGAGGTTACTGAACCGAAGATCAGTTACTGCCCCCTTTTCAGGAAGCTCTACGGAATGGAGAGAATAACGAAGGATGAGGTTGTGAAAAACCTGCGCTATAGGATGGAGAATTTCGGATTGTTCACGGCAAAGAGAAAAATTCTGGATGAGAGGACCTTTGCAACTTTCGGAACTTCCGAGATCTTCTTCAGCTGCCTCAAAAGCGGTTTTCTCGATGCGGTCGTAATCGCAGCAGATTGTGCCGGAACTGTTGTTACATCAAATCCAAAGCTCGTGCAGGGGCTTGGCGGCAGGATCTCGGGACTTATCAGAACTTCTCCGATCCCTGAAGTGATCGAAAGGATAGAAAAAGAGGGAGGGTTCGTCGTTAGCAAAAATGCCGAAATAGATCAGATCAAAGGGGTGCTCTTTGCCGTCGACAAGGGCTTTAAAAAAATCGGGGTCACATTAACCACGCCCGAGGAGGCAAAGGCCTGTGCGGAGATCGAGAAGAACAGGGATGTGAAAATTCTGAAGTTCGCCGTGCATACTACAGGAGTCGATTGGAGCTTGGAAGATGCGTTGCTTTTTGATCTAATCACACTCTGTGCGTCAAAAAGCTTGCGGGATAAACTTAGGGGCGTTTTAAAGGCCCAGGCCGGGGAGGCTATTCCAATTGTGGCAATCTCCGATTTTGGCAAACTGGCCCTGCTCGAAAGGGCCAAAGATCTAGATGGAATTCTTATAATCTCAAAACCACTCCCATATCTCAGCGAGAATCAGCCCAAACCGCTGGTGTAGGTGGTGCTATGATCGTCCAAGTCCGCAACCTCGTCAAGAACTATACCCTCAGCAGCGGAAAAACTCTGAAGGCGCTTGAATTGGATCACCTCGAGGTTAAAAGGGGAGAATTAGTTGGACTTCTCGGAAAAAGCGGGAGCGGAAAGACCACTCTGCTAAGAATTCTCAGGGGTGCCGAGAGGTTCGATGAGGGTGAGGTCGTAATAGACGGGATCCGGCTTACACCAGAATCCACGAGGGGGGATTTCAGAAGTGTCATGGAGAGAACGGCAATACATCTTCAGCGATCCTTTGGACTTTGGAGTGAGAAGGTTGTCGAGAACGTTATAAGGGCCCTTGCATATCCCAGGCTTGGCGAGGAGGTTTTGCCGGACTGGGATGAGGTGCTCTACGAGGAGCTTCACGAGGAGGCAATGAAGTTCCTGGAGATAGTCAATCTAAAGCACAAGGCTGAATGCTGGGCCGAAATACTGAGCGGTGGCGAGAAGCAGAGGTTAATTCTTGCAAGGCAGCTTGCTAAAAAACCCTCAATTCTGCTTCTTGATGAATTCGGAACAATGACATGCCCCGAAACCAGAAAAAAGGCGATAGAAACGATAAAAAGGGTGAATCAGGAACTTGGAATGACCGTGCTGTTCTCATCCCACATGCCCGAAATTCACAGGGAGCTTGCAACTAGGGTCGTGCTTCTGGACAGGGGAAAAATTGTTGACGAAGGAGATGCTGAAGAGATGATCTCCAAATTCCTGAAGGAGCTTGAACCGCCAATAATGAAAAGGAGGAGGATAGGAGGAGAGGTAGTTAGACTTGAAAACGTCAGAAAGAGATACTATGTAGTTCCTGGCGGTCAAACGCTCGATATGAAAAATGTGTCTTTCTCAATAAGAAGGGGCGAAATCGTTGGCTTCATAGGCAGGAGCGGAAGCGGAAAAACCGTTCTCGCAAGGCTGATCAGCGGTCTTGAACTGCCTGATGAAGGCGTCGTTATGTTAAGGCCAGAAAGGAAATGGGTGGATTTCAGCAAGTTTGGAAAGAAGAGCGTTGAAGTAAGAAGAAAGATCGGAGTTCTGCACCAAGAATTCGCCCTTCCTTTCTGGGCAAAGGTAAGCGAGCTCATGGCCTACAAGATCCGTATAAAGAGGGAAAGTGCCGTCCAAGAGGCCATGAAAAGGGCCGAGGAGCTGGGAATGAGCGAGAGCCTGTTTGACGCAATCTACAGGCTCACAGATCTTCCCAAAGAGGAGGCTGAAATCAGGCTAAGGAGATTGGGATTGCCATACGGAATAATAAAGGAGCTGTTCCCGGAAAGCTCAGAAGATCTGAGCGCAATCTACCCGTTGCTGGAAAGGATGAATTTGCCAGCCGAGATTCTCGAAAGGCAGAGCCACGAGCTTTCCGGTGGTGAAGCTGTAAGACTGGGAATAGCTCTTGCTTCAATAACAAAGCCAAAAATACTGATTCTCGACGAGCCGTTTGGGGACATAGATCCTGTAACGCTCAGAAAGGTCGCAAATTTCCTGAAAGAGATGAATCACAGAGACAGAACAACCATGATCGTCGTAAGCCACCAGCATGATCTCGTAAAGGAGATCGCGGACAGGATATTTCTCGTAGAGGATGGAAGAGTTCAGGAGGTATAATAGCCCGACTGCAATTTTATTCTTTCACCAAGAACGCACGGTCCGAATCTCAAACCGCCCATTGGGTTCTTTGGATTTCCCAGAGCGTTCATGCACCTTGCCATCACTGCAGCCCCCCTTGCAAGACCATCATCAACAAAAACGATGTTTTTCTCGGGCTTCTTGTAAAAACCCAGATCTCTGAGTTCCTGAAGAAACAGCCATGGCTTCTTTCCGGTGATGCCCGCCCTTCCTGTCACCCCTATCGCCATATCCTCCATGAAAAAACCTTCAGAGCTCACGAGTTCTAGAACTTTTCTGAATATCTTCGCCATTAAAACATCTATGGTTGCCAGAAGGAGTTTCATATCCCCTATTTCCGAGCCGATCTTTTCTAGTTCTCCGAACTTGCTTCCATTCTCTCCTACATCGCATCCGACGAGCAGTATGCCCGCATCCTCAGCTGCCTTTGCATTCACAGGGATCTTGCCGAATTTCCTGCAGTTTGAAGGGACCCTTTCAACCCTTATGCGTTTAAGAATTTCCTCTGCAAGCTGAAATGCCTCCTCTCCAATGTTATAATTCCCCTCAAACTTCAGATCTATTGCAGCGGATTCCTTTTTCCTTAAAAAACCCTTTGCGAGCACGTCTGGTATTGCCCCCCCAAGACCGCAGAAGTTTCCGATCGTCCTTGCGTAGGGGAGATCATCGTTGGTTATTCTACCCTTAAAGGTCGTACCGAAGTCCATGGAAATGCAGGGATTTCTGAAGTCAACATCCGTCCACTTTGCACCCTCCTTGATGCCGGCGGTTGACAGCTCCCCCTCCATTTCGTTTGCCACAATTTCAGCCCCCGTTGACCCCCTCGGAGGCAAAACTCCCGCAACTGATCCGTCAAAGAAAACCTTGTCCAGAAGGCTGTACTTCCTTATCTTCTCAGGCAGGTTATCCTTTGCAACGGCTGGAACCATTCTTCCGGGCGGTACCCCAGCCAAAAGAGCTCCATCAGCCAGGGCCTGAATGAAGGTACCTATGTCGTTCGGATTTTCAAAATGCGCCACGACGCCTGTCGAGCGAACGACGAAGTCTATGTCAGAAACGCTTATACCGGCTTTGTTGCAGGATTCCTTAATGCAGTCACTTACGATTTCGGCAACAGACTGCCTTGTAAGCGGAGTGCCAAAAATAGTTTCCCCAAAGATGGTTTCACCAAATCTCGGTTTTCTCACACTTCTGGTGAGCCTCACAGTCTTATTAACAAGATAGGTCCTTCCAGTTTCCAGATCTGTTCCCGTGAGAACGCATTTCGTTGTTGTGTTTCCAACCTCAACGGAGGCAACTATGAAAAGCGTGATTCCTCTTTCCTCCATCGAGGCGCCATCAGCCTTTCTGTGTAAGGATATATACTCGCTTTTTGCAATTCTTGGTTTAGAAGATAAAATGGAAAGTCTAACCATGGAAGTAAGTACTTCCCGTAGCCCTTTCCTTCCCCGGGATGCCGCAAGCGTCTGCTCTGCACTGTCTGCACAGTCTGAATACCCTGAGGTGTTTCGAAGCTATCTCCCGGGCCTTTTCAAGCTCCTCGCAGGTTGGCTTCCTCCAGTCTTTGAAGCTGTGAAGGGGGATCAGGGGAATTATATTCATTATAAAAGCTCCTCTCTTCTTGCTTTCGACTGCAATCTTCTCAATCTCTCCCTCGTTCAGACCGGGAATTAGGACCGTGTTTATTTTGACAGCCATTCCCCTGTCCGCAGAAGCTTTTAACCCTTCGAGCTGTTTCTCTATGAGGAACTTTGCAGCCTCCACTCCTTTAAGTCTTTTTCCGCCGTAATCAACCCATTCGTAAATCTTTGCACCTATTTCTGGGTTTATGGCGTTGATCGTAACAGTAACAGTCTTTACGTTCAATCTGTCGAGCTCCTCTGCTTTTTCTGCCAATAGAAGTCCGTTGGTGGCTATGCAGAGTATTAGCTCGGGATATTTCTCGTGAACCAGCTTAAGGGTTCTGAAAGATTCCTCGTTTGCAAGAACTTCTCCCGGCCCGGCAATTCCGACAACCTTTAGGGGATAATTCTTCCTGGCCTCCTCCACTCTCTTCAGGGCTTCCTCCGCATTAACTATGCATGCAGAAACACCCGGACGGTACTCACACTTGTCTATCTTCCTTGTGCAGTAACCGCACTGAATGTTGCATCTCGGAGCGACGGGCAGATGAATTCTTGCGAACTTGAAGTGAGCCTCGTGGCTGTAGCATGGATGGGCAGAAGTCAGATGGGCAAACTTACTGCCAACCTTTTCCCAGGTTTCATCCTTCATTCTCAGCCCCCTCTTGCTTTTAGTGCCTTGTATGCCTTTTTATCCCTTGCGCTCGGCATGGCATTTTGCGAGAAGTACTTCACGTAGTCGAAAACATCTTCAAAGAGCTTGTACGGAAATCCGATCAGGGCTTCATCATCGGCTATATCGGTGGCCATCCTGCAACCGAAGCAGCCGAGGCTGAGGTTTACTTTTTGCCTCTTGTAGGGGATTGCCGTGCAGTCAAGGCACGTTGCCCTCATCACGGCTGAATTCGTTTCAATTCTTTCCCCCCTATTCGCATTCACACATGCGAGGAGGATCCACATCAGCCTTTCAGGCTGATCCTCAATTATTACAACGTCGGGCTCCATAATCGCTGTCTCGAGAGGGAAGAGGTACAGATCCTCGATTTCTCCGGGCCTGAAAGACTCAACTTCGGCGTAGATTTTGCTTCCTATGGAAGGGTCTTTGGCTATTCCAATCTTCAGGGTGTGTTCACCGGTTTTGAATCCTTCAGGAAGTTCCTTAAATCCAAACACAGCTGCTGAAGCAGCGCAGCCGATTTCTTCTTTGCCCAAAAGCACATGTTCTCCTTTTCTGGCCTGCATTAATGCTTGGCAGTATCTGTAGCCCTTAAGCCTTTTAGCGTCAACATCCAGACGTTTGGGTGAGATTTTTACGCCTACGGGATAGCCCCTAAGACCAAGAATTTCCCTGAGCTCCTTGGCCTTACTTCTCAGCTCGGAAATCTCCATTTTAACCACCAAAAATTAAAATTAAGCGCATCTTATGTCCTCTCCCTTGTATTCTCCCTTCACGGCGAGATTGTTGACCAATTCCACGAGGTCAACTACCTTCAATTGTATCCCCTGTTCATCTGCCATCTGTTTCAGATGATACTTGCAGAAGGGGCAGCATGAAACGAGATACTCTGCCCCAGTTTCCTTTGCTTCCTGAATTCTGTTTTTGCCCATAGCTCCAGCGAGATCCTTGAACTGAGATTTAACCCCGCCACCTGATCCGCAGCAGAAAGACTCGCCTCTGTTTCTCTCCATCTCTATTAGCTCCGCACCAATCGCCTTTATAACTTCCCTCGGTTCCTCGTATACCTTCGTGTGCCTTCCCAGATGGCAGGGATCGTGATAGGTAACTTTAGCCGAGATCTTTTGCGGAGAGAGCTTCCCTTCCTTTATGAGCCGGTTCACCAACTGGGACGTGTGAAGGACTTCGAAGTTCCACTCTAAGCCGAGTTCCTTTGCGATCTTCGGATAGTCTATGAGTATCGTCCTGTAGCATCCTGCACAGCTCGAAACGATCGTCTTAACGCCCCTCTTCTTCCACTCCTCGTAATTCTTCCTGAAAAGCCCGTAAGCTATGTCTCTCTGTCCCGTCCTTAGGAAGGGTGAACCGCAGCAGTATTCGTTCTTTCCTGCGTATGCAAATTTGAGTCCCACCTTGTTGAACAGATCGACCGTGTTTTTCGCCAGCTCTACTGCCCTGAAACTTGCGGTGCAGCCTGCAAAATACATTATTTCTGCATTCTCCTCGTATTTGTATCCCTTGATCCAATCCTCCTTTTTCTCCTTCGGCTCACCGTAGGGGTTGTCAGTCTGCAGTGCAAGCTCTCTAAGCTTTTTGTGCGCAGGCAAGGGAGCTAAACCTTCCTTGACCATCTCTGCTCTTGCCATCTCCCAAAGTTCGACAAGATGCAGCGCCGTCTGGCACTGCTCTTCACAGGCCCCGCAGGTTGTGCACCTGTAAAAGTCCTCAACAAGTTTCGGTTCGAGCTTTATCTTCTTGTTCTTTAGCCCTTTAAGCATGTAAACTCTTCCCCTGGGTGATACGCTTTCCCACTTGATCGATTGAAAAGCCGGGCAGACTCTGCAGTAGAAGCACTGTGCGCATGCATGGAGCATTTCTTCTAACTCCTTCTCGAGCTTCATGGTATCACCTTCTGGGTAATTTTCATCGCCCAGGCCATTGCACCTTTCGGAAGAACCTTTCCGGGGTTTAGCTGATTTTTCGGATCAACCACTTTCTTGAATTTCATGATTTCATCGAGGTCCTTCCCTAGAACAGTCTTTGCCTCGCAGCTGAGATAGAACCCCGTGGAGTAGGGAACACCTCTCATTTTCTTAGCGGTTTTGAGGGCTCTTATGCTATTAAACCACGTCAAAACGTATTCAAGAAACTTTCTTTCATCTGATGGTATGAAAGTCAACACTGCACCCTTTTTTCCTTTTGAATACCAGATCTCGCTTCCATGTGGCTTCTTTATCATTTTCTTCAGCCTGTTGAGATAGGCCGGGATCGAATCTGCAGGAAGGACATTTTCAGCAGCAACCAATCCTGGGCCTAGTCTTCTGACTCTCATTGGATAAAATCTTTTCTCCCAGATCTCCTCTCCCAAACCTTCATCTCCATCTAGCTTTTCCGTGGTTGCCACCATCAGAACGTCCTTTTCGGGCATATCCGTTCCAAAAGATTCGTTTTTCAGCTTGACATATCCTGCATCTAGGAAGAGTCCCGCGTAATGGTCTCCTGCAAATACTATCTTGTTTGCCTCACGGGCCGACACGTGGAAACCGTAGTAGTTCATGTCCTCCATTTCCTTCACTTTTACCCAGGCTTTTGTTATTATCCCCGTTATTCCCTCCATGCCCAAATAATACTTCAGCTCATTTCCCGAAACTTCCCTGACACCGCTAAAATCGGCAATTCTGAGCTTCTCAACGTTATCCGCAATTCCGCCGTATTTGAGGCTCCCAACACCGTAACCGCCCTGTGCAATCCAGCCTGCAACAGTCGAGGAGGGGGCGCTTGTTGGATAAACCCTCAAGGTGAGGTTTTTCTTGTTCAGCTTCTTTTCTATTTCCCACCAAACCGCTCCCGGGGAGCATTTAATAATCTGGTTCTCCTCATCGATCTCAAAATCGTCCATTCTTGTGAAGTCTATCATTATCGTCTTTCTGCCCGATAATCTAAACATGGCTATGTCCTTAGGCGGTA
>QNUZ01000047.1 GCA_004347865.1 Archaeoglobi archaeon
GCGGTTATAACGGAAAAACATGTAAGCGATGTAGTTGCATTTTTTGTGATTTATCTCTTCGCATTCATTACATCCCTGCTCCTACTTTCTCTCAGCGGATACGACATGCAAACCTCTATATCCGCTACAATTGCGACCCTTAACAATGTAGGTCCCGGAATGGGTCTTGCTGGGGCAAACGAGACCTATGCTGATTTCAATCCCTTTGCGAAGCTCATTTTCATATTCAACATGTGGGCCGGTCGTCTGGAAATTCTTCCAGTTCTTGCCCTCATCTTTTCAGCAGTTCAAAGAGGCAGGTGGTAATCTCTTCAGCTTTGACTGCGAACTGCTCTCCCGTCTTGAGATCTTTTACCGATAAATTGCCTTTTTTAACTTCCTCTTCTCCAATAATCACCGCAAAGTCCGCATTTATGTCGTTTGCATAGCTGAGCTGCTTCTTCAGGCTCCTTTCCATCACGTCCACGACGGCAACAAAGCCAGAGTTTCGAAGTTTTTCTGCAACTTGGAAGGCTATTTTTTCAAGACCTTTAAAGTAAGCCACGACTACGGTTGTTCTCCTTTCTGCTTTTGCATCTATTAGTTCGCATATTCGATCAAAGCCTATTGCAAATCCAGTCGCGGGAGTTCTGACCCCTCCAAAAAGCTGGGCAAGCTCGTAACTTCCTCCCCCGCATATCTGCTTTTGGGCTCCGAGATCCTTTGCATAGAACTCAAACACAGTGCCTGTATAGTAATCTAGCCCCCTTGCAACTCCGAGGTTAAGGGTGTAAGTGACCTTAGCAGAATCTAAGATGTCTAAGAGTTTTTCGAGGTAGCTAAAATCGTAATTAACGAGCTTTTTGCCCTCTTCAATGATCTCCCTGCCACCCTTTAAGTTCATTATGGCCTTTATTTTCTCCCTCATCTCGCTCCCAACTCCAATCTCGGTCAGATAATTTTTGAGACCCTCTTCGTCTCTCTTGTCGATAAACCTCATGACCTTTGAAGCATTATCCCCCAAAAAGCTTAGAGCGGATCTAAGGATACCTACATGTCCTATGTGCAGCTCGTAATCTAGTCCAAAACTCTTCAGCATCTTGTCCGCAAGTATTATGACTTCTGCATCGGCAAGATAAGAATCTGATCCAATCAGTTCAACCCCAAACTGCCAGAACTCTCTGTAGCGCCCTTTCTGGGGGCGTTCATACCTGAAACAGTTTTCGAAGTAGTAGAAGCGTATGGGTTTCGGAAGGTTGCTGCATTCGTTCACAAAAAACCTCATGATTGGGGCAGTCAGTTCGGGGCGTAAAGCGAGTTCTCTGTCAGACTTGTCTTTAAAAACGTACATTTCTTCCACTATCCCTTCCCCGGACTTCAACTTAAATAGTTCAGAATGTTCGAAAGTGGGAGTTGAAACTTCTCTGTAGCCGAAGGATTCTGCGATCTCCCTGAGCTTTTTCTCTATTACCCTTCTTTTTTCCATTTCATCTGGCAGAAAGTCCCTTGTCCCCCTCGGCCTTTCGATCTTCACACCTGAAGTAAGAGAGGGATTAAAAAAGTTCTCGCAAAACTTAAATCTGTTTGAAACCATTCGATTCATGGAGTTTAGGAAAGAGGTAGAAATCTCCAAAATCCTGATTGGTGGCAATGTCGAGGAAAGCGCAGTGGAGATCAGATACGACCCATTAACCCTTCAAACGAGCAGAATAGTGAAGAAAAACATTCCGATGCCATTTTCTGGTGATTTTGAAGAGGAGATCACGAGTTCAAGAAATTGGTGCCCTTTTTGTAATGAAAGGGTGGAGGATCTAGCTGCGAGGGATCCTGAAATCATGAAGGGGGAGATATGGAGGCGTGGAGAATGCCTCGCTTTTTCGAACATCATGCCCTACTCAAGGTACTCTCTAATCTTGCGCATTGCAGAAAGCCATTATCTTCGGCTTTCTGAGTTTAAGAAATCGCACTTCTTCGATGCGTTCAAGCTGATCCAAGATTACATTGGCAAATTGCCGGGAGGGAAGCTATACATCTCCATAGGTATGAACTATCTGAAATCCGCGGGTAGCAGTGTTATGCACCCCCATATTCAGCTTTTGGTTTCTGAAAATGCAACGGATTTATTTGCACGCCTCGAGTGGAGCGCCTTCGAGTTCTTCGAGGTAAACGGAAGGGATTACTGGTCTTTACTGGTTGAAAAAGAAAAGGGAGGAGAAAGATATGTTGGCAAAACGCAGAAAACAGACTGGTTAGCAGCATTCGCACCCAAGGGGTTCTTCCACTTCATCGGCATACCTGAAGAGACTGAATTCGCTTTTATGAGCGATGAACAGCTTGAAGGTTTTTCGGAGGGCATTACAAGGATTCTGAAGTTCTACGAGACAAAGGGATTCAATGCATTTAATTTCACTTTCTTCTGCGGGGACAGGATTGGAAAACACTTCAGGACGAATTTTCACATTGTTGCGAGAACACCGTTTTCAAAGTACTACTGGTGCGACGTCTTTTTCCCGAAGCTCTTTCATGATGAGAGCGTAACGTTTTTCTCTCCTGAAGATTACACTAGGGAGCTGAAGAATCTATGGTGATCGAATCCTACCTCTACGAAAAGGCAGAGGGATTTGTAATCTGTAAGACCTGCTGGCATCGCTGCAGGCTTAGGGATCAGCAGTGGGGGATATGCAAGGTCAGAAAGAATGAGAACGGAAAACTGATGGTCTATAACTATGGATTGGCGTCCTCAATAGCTCTTGACCCGATTGAAAAGAAGCCCATGCACAACTACATGCCCGGATCAAAAGTTCTATCTTTCGGCAGTGTGAGCTGTAATTTTAAGTGCGATCACTGTCAGAACTTTGAGATCTCATTTGCCGATCTCAGCTACCCCTATTTGCGGGAGCTGAGACCAGAGGATGTTGTAAAGCTGTGCAGGGAGAGAAGGGCAGATGGGGTTGCTTGGACTTATAATGAACCAGCTATCTGGCACGAATTCGCACTTGACTCTTCAAAGCTTGCAAAGGAGGAGGGATATTTTATTGTCTACGTTACGAACGGATACATGACTCCGGAGGCGATAGAGCAGTTTAGATGGCTCGACGCTGCAAATGTGGATGTCAAAGCATTCAGCCAGCGGTTTTACAGCAGGATATGCAAGGCCAAGCTTGAAAATGTGTTAAAAACAATTGAATTCATGCACAAAAAGAGAATTTTTGTCGAGCTCACTTACTTGGTGATTCCGGGGGAGAACGACAGCAGAGAAGAAATAAAGGATTTCGCTTCTTGGGTTGTTTCGGTCGACAAAAGAATTCCCGTTCATTTTTCGAGGTTCCACCCTGATTTCAAGATGCTGGACAAAATCCCGACCCCGGTGTCAACCTTGGAGCAGGCAGTTAAAATCGCTAGAGATGAAGGTGTGGAATACGTGTACATCGGTAATGTCTGGGGGCACAGATTTGAGAACACCTTCTGTCCCAATTGCGGGGAGATCCTCATTGAAAGAAGGGGTTTTTACATCGAAAGGATAAATCTGAGCGATACCAGATGTCCGAGCTGCGGTTACAGGCAGAACATCGTTCTCTGATTGATTTTAAGAAAAGCTTTAAGCACGAGAAAAAATCCAAAATGTGAACGGCAGGGTATACATTGTCGGCGCAGGGCCAGGAGATCCCGAACTGTTGACCCTGAAGGCACTTAGACTGCTCAATGAAGCTGACGTGATACTTTACGACAGGCTGGTTGGTGAAGACATCGCAAAGCTCGTTAAGGATCTGGGAAAAACGGCTATTTATGTCGGAAAGGACGGAAAGGGGAAGGAGAGGCAGGAAGAAATAAATGCCCTGATGAAGAAGTTTGCTGAAGAGGGTAAGAAGGTTTTAAGGTTAAAGGGCGGCGATCCTGCAGTTTTTGGCAGGCTTTGGGAAGAAATAGTTTTTCTAAAGGAAAACGGAATTCCATTCGAGGTGGTCCCAGGAGTGAGCTCGGTTAATGGTGCTCCTGCCTGCGCAAATTTGCCGCTGACGCATCCTGAATTCGGAAAGGCGATTATTGTTATCGGGGGCAGGGAGACGGAAAATTATTTTGAGGCACTGAAAAATGGGACTGTAGTTGTGCTGATGAGCGGAGCTCCTGCTGCGGAGATCTCGAGGAACCTTATAAAAAACGGTTTTAAAGAGGAAACAAAAGTTGCCGTTATTCAGAAAGGTTCTTTGAAGGATCAGAAAGTTTCCGTTTACACTCTGGGAGAATTATCGTCTTCCGGGAAAAGCTTTGATGGTCCGGCTCTGATGGTTGTAGGTGAAGTCGTTCGTTTCGTGGAAAAGTATAATTGTCCTGAAGATTAATAAAATATGGATGGTTAGGAGGGCGAAGCTTGTAAACGATATCGTTGAACTGATCCCAATATTCCAACTGCTGTCCTCAGAGTACCATAGAAAAGTGTACTCGGTCCTTTTGGATAGCTGGTTAACCGAAGAAGAGCTGAGAAAAAACTTTGGAGACGGGTTTAAGGAAACTCTGAGGATTTTAAAGCATGCAGGGATGCTGGAAGTGAGATGGAGAATGCCTTCAGACCCTGCCGGAAAGCCCGAGAAGGAGTACCATGTCAGCTACACTCACCTATCGGCAAACTTCTACGTCTCTCTGAAAGAATTCAACAAGATTTTGGAGATCATATTCATGCCGGAGGATGAAATGGAGGAACACGTGCAGAAGATCAAGAGGGAGGTAGAATTGGGCAGGAACTCGATTGGACATATAATAAAGACGCTTAACTATGATCCGCTTTTTGTCAGGGGCATTGTAAAGAAATCGCTTAAGTTCAACCTGAAGGGTCAGATAATAGAGTTTGCAAGAGATGAGGAAATATAGTGCAAGGGAAATGCTTAACAAGCTGAGATGGCACCCTGAATACGATTTTTCCCGCGTTACGGTGGTTTATCTGGATCGTTTCCATGGATTTTTGGAATTTACCGGCGACGAAATCGATGAGATCGGGCATAAATTCGTCTATCTTAAAAGCGGAGCGGCAATACCGCAGCACAGGATTGTTGAAATAAAGTACGGTGGCGAGAGCGTATGGAGAAGACAGTGATATGCGTGGTTCACCTTAAACCACTTCCAGGAGCTCCTATGCATGATGACTTCGAAGATGTGCTGGAAAGCGCGTTGAGGGATGCAAAAGCCATCGAAGAGGGTGGTGCAGACGCTTTAATTGTTGAAAATTACGGAGATGCCCCATTTCTGGAATCTGCTGGGAAAGAAACGGTTGCAAGCATGGCAATCGTGGCATGGGAAATAAAGAAGTCAACTAGTTTGGGTTTGGGGATAAACGTTCTCAGAAACGATGCGATTTCCGCAATGGCGATTGCAAGAGCTGTTAAAGCGGATTTTGTCCGCGTAAACCAGCTTGTGTTTCCCTCAGCCGCCCCGGAGGGATTTCTAAATCCAAGCGCAGGAGAGGTTCTGAGATACAGGAAAGCGATAGGATGCAAGGCAATGGTTTTTGCGGATCTGAATGTGAAACATGCAGTCCATTTTGCCAGCTTCGAGGACTACCTTTTAAATGCTGAAAGAAGCTTGGCTGACGCATTCATAATCACGGGAAGGGCAACGGGATTGGAAGTGGATTTGGAAAAATTGAAGCTTGCGAGGGAATACTTGGTGGCTCCTGTATTTGCTGGAAGCGGTGTAAATGCTGAGAATGCCAAAGTGATTGCGAAGTACTCTGATGGTGTGATTGTTGGTAGCTATATAAAGAGCAGAGGCAAGATTGAGGTTGAAAGGGTCAGGAGAATAGTAAGGGCGGTGAAATCTACCTGAAAAAGGGTCTCCTCCTCCTAACTGCCTCAGAAATTGCTTTTTTCAGCTCTTCCCCGCTCAAACCTGATAGATCCACAGTTTCATTGGTCATCAGGCAAAGCTTTATCTTTCCGTCAGAGGTTATGCGGATCCTGTTGCAGTGCATGCAGAAATCCGTGTTGTCCAGGGGCTTTACGATCTCAACAACTCCAAATGGTGTCACGAATTGCTTTCTTCTGTGCATGTCCCGGATCTTTATCGCATTGGCAATTCTAGCAAACTCCTCCTCGAAAATGGTTGGGTCTAGGTAAAATCTTTCTGTTGCTGAATTGGGAATGAGCTCTATTAGCTGCAGGATCACGTTTGTTCCCTTTTTATTAAAAGAATTGGCGAACTCAAGCATTTTTCGGACTTCAGATTCGTTTATACCCTTCATCAGAACCATGTTTAGCTTGATAGGAGTCAGTTCGGCCTCAACAGCTGTTCTCAAGCCTTCAATAACCCTGTTTAAATCTCCTCCTCCTGTTATGAACCTGAACGTCTCCGCATTGAGGGTATCTAGGCTGACGTTCACCCTGTCAAGTCCGCTGGCCTTAAGATCGAAGGCCAAATCCTTCAGGAAAATCCCATTCGTTGTCAGAGAGATCTCTTCAAAATCGGGCATCGATGAAATGATATCGCATATATCCCTTCTGAGCAGGGGTTCTCCGCCTGTAAGCTTCAGCTTTTTAACTCCGAGTTCGTGGAAGGCATTGGCAATTTCTGCGATCCTCTCGGCACTCATTTCATCTCCTGGATTGTCCTCTCCTTCTCTGTGGCAATAGATGCAGTTCAGATTGCACCTGCTCGTCACAGCTATCCGAAGATTTTTTATAGTTCTCCCGAATGGATCCGTGAGCATATTTCCTCCGCCTTTGCTATGTCTTCAGGAGTGTTTATGTTGAAAAAGGATATCAGATTTTTGTCGAACGCTCTTAACTCATCTGCCGGATAAAAAATCGTCCGAAGTCTGCTGAGGGGGACAATGATCCTTTTTTCCCCCATTAATATTGCCCTTTCAATTTCAGAAACCGATCTTTCGGAATAGTAAGCAAGTAGAGGTTCAGCAAACTTGTGTTTCGGAATCAGTGCGTCGCAGTCAGTTTCAACTCCTTTTTTGAATATGAACTCAAGAAGTTCTCTCTTAACGAACGGCATATCTATGGCGACAACTGCGGTATTCCCGTTGTGCTTTAGTGCCGCGTGAATTCCGGCAAGTGGACCAGATCCCTTATAAGAGTCGCAGATGCATGTGATCCCGAACTTCTCGGCATATCTTTCTGCTTGAGAATGGTCTCGGCAAACGAAAATAGGTTTATAATCAGAATACTTTTCAATTGCAATCTCAATCAGCTTTTTTCTGCAGATCTCAATCTCGGGTTTCTCGATACCTACTCTACTTCCCTTTCCCCCCATGAGAACAGCAAGCCTCACATTCGGCCTCTTTAGTTACGTATTTATTACCCTTTTCCAACAATGGCTATGGATGTGCTGGAAGAACTTAGAAGTTACAGGGAGAAGGATATCCCTTATTCAAGGGTTTTGAGCTCAATGTGCACGATTCCACACGAATTAGCCGTAAAAGCTCATCAATTATTCATCGGAACGAATCTCGGTGATCCCGGGATTTTTCCTGGGACTGTAGAGCTAGAAAGAAAGCTCGTATCGATGCTTGGCGAGCTCCTGCACCGCAGAGATTGTGCGGGATACATCTGTTCTGGAGGAACGGAGGCGAATATTCAGGGAATAAGATCTGCAAGAAACCTAAAAAGAAGGAAGGATCCGAACATAGTGATACCAAAAACCGCTCATTTTTCATTCGAGAAGATCTGCGATATTCTCTGCGTTGAGGTGAGGAGGGCCAACGTTGATGAGGATTACAGGGTTGATCTTGCTGAGGTGGAGGGGCTTATTGATGGAAGAACTGTTGCAATCGTCGGAATTGCAGGTACAACCGAGCTGGGACAGATAGATCCGATTGTAGAGCTTTCAAAGCTTTCAGAGGAAAAGGATATACCATTGCATGTCGACGCCGCCTTTGGAGGGCTTGTAATTCCATTCATGGATAGGCCCTATCCGTTCGACTTCGCTAACAAGGGTGTGACATCCATTACCATTGATCCGCACAAGATGGGTATGGCCACGATTCCGGCGGGAGGAATATTATTCAGGGACGAGAGCTTTCTGAAGGCCCTGGAAGTTGAGACGCCTTACCTCACCTCAAAGATGCAGTTTACGCTCACAGGGACAAGGCCCGGTACTGGAGTTGCTTCGGCATACGCAGTTCTAAAAGCCTTGGGATACAATGGAATGAGGGAAATCGTGAAGAGGTGTCTGAAAAACACGAGAATTCTCGTAGAGGAAATGTCAGCTTTGGGTTTTGAGCCAGTCATAGAGCCTGTTATGAATGTCGTGGCCTTCAAAACAGAGAGAGCTGAGGAAATCAAACAGGAACTTTACAGGCGTAGATGGGTGATTTCGACGATAAGGGAGCCAAGGGCTATAAGGTTCGTTGTCATGCCGCATGTAACGGAAGAAGTTATAAAGAACTTTATGGGCGAATTCAGGAGGGTGGTATGAAATGGAGGTTAAACTGGTTGTTGATGGGGAAGAAATCGAGCTCAATCCCTTCGTAATGAGGATCATCGGGAAAGTTGTCGAGGCCTTGGCAACATCGCTGAAGGGTGTGAGAGAGGACTGGAATAATATCGAAATAGAAGTGGTTAGATGAGAGAATGCATCGAATTCGAGACATACATTCCTGGAAGGAGCATCGATGAAGTAAAGGAGCTATACGGTCTTGAAAAAGTTGTGAAACTCGCATCGAACGAGAATCCCTATGGCGCAAGTCCGAGGGCCATAGAAGAGCTCAGAAAATTTACGGATCTGCACAGGTATCCCAATCCAGAGTACAGGGAATTGAGAGAGAGGCTTGAGGAATACACCGGCTGGGAAGCGGAGAGAATAGTCATCGGAGCGGGTATCGACGGAATATTGGAAACGCTGTTCACGATGCTCATTGAGAAGGGGGACGAAGTTGTAATTCCCGTCCCCACGTTTCAGTACTACAGCATACTTGCCCGCTTACACTGCGCTAAGGAGATCATAGTGCAGAGAGGGAAGGATTTTAGGATTACAGAACAGATAATCGACCTTTTGAGTGAGAAAACCAAGCTCGTCATAATACCCTTTCCAAACAATCCAACGGGAAACATAGAGGATCCCGGCTTGGTAAAGGAAATTGCAGAATCGACGAAGGCTATAGTATTTTTGGACGAAGCTTACATAGAGTTTGCAGATATGAATCTCGATTTGGATTTGGAAAACGTTGTCATAGCCAGAACGATGTCGAAAGCCTTTGGGCTTGCAAATCTCCGAATAGGGTATGCCAGACTTCCGGAATGGCTGGTTAAATACTATCGCTCAGCTTCGACTCCTTTTCCGGTCTCTACATTGGCAGAAAGGGTTGCAATAGCGTCTCTCGAGGATATAGATTGGATGAAAAACTGTGTTGAAAAGATAAAGTCCGAAAGGAGCAAACTCTTTGGAGAACTGGAAAAGCTTGTGGAAGCCTATCCTTCACAGGCCAACTTCATATTCTTCAGGTCAAAAGACGGTCTTGCAGAGGAACTGCTGAGGAAAGGGGTGATAATAAGGGACTGCAGGAGTTTCGGGGTGTCAGGATACCGTGTTACTGTTGGAAAACCGGATGAAAACGATTTCTTCCTTCAGAAGCTGAAGGAGTTGCTATGATAGCACTAACCGGCACTCCCGGTTGCGGCAAGAGCAGCATTGCGGAGGAATTGAAGAAACGGGGTTATAGGGTTATTTCTGTCAGGGAATTTGCCGAAAAACATGGTTGTGCAAGAAAGGAAGGTGAAGATGTTATTATAGATGTTGAGAGATTAAAGAAATTTGAATTTGACGGCATCGTCGAGGGTCATCTTTCACACCTTCTCGATCCTGAAATTGCAATAGTTCTTCGCTGCAATCCGCTTTTGATAAAGAAAAGGCTAATCGAGCGTGGCTGGAGTTATGAGAAGGTGATGGAAAACGTTGAAGCGGAACTGATCGATGTGATCCTCGTAGAAGCTCTCCAGAGCTGCGAAAGAGTGTTTGAAATTGATGTAACGGAGATGAGTGTTGAAGAGGCAGCAGATGCCGTTGAGAAAATCCTTAAGGGAGATGCGGATGAATTCAGACCTGGAAGCGTAGACTGGATATCCGTGCTTGGAGACAGGATAGAGGAGGTTACGAGATATGGAGGGATTTAGAAAAATCGATTGGGCTGAAAAGCACATGAAGGTGCTTGCGAGGATCAGGGAGGAGATGAGAAAGGATAGACCATTGGAGGGGCTTCGCGTGGGAATGGCGCTGCACGTCGAAGCAAAAACGGCCGTTTTGGTTAAAACGCTAATCGAAGCCGGAGCTGAAGTTGCGATTACCGGATGCAATCCTATGAGCTCTCAGGACGATGTAGCCGATGCGCTCAGAGAGATGGGAATAAAGTGCTATGCAAAGCGTGGCATGAGCGTTGAGGAATACTACACCGCAATTGCCAGGGTTGCGGATTTTCGGCCAGACATAGTTGTTGACGACGGTGCAGATCTGATATTCGAGCTTCACAGGAGAGGTCAAAAGGTGAGGGGGGCCAGCGAAGAAACAACAACTGGGGTTTTGAGGCTTAAGGCTATGGAAAAGGAGGGTGTCTTGCAGTTTCCAGTAATCGCTGTTAACGATGCACTAACGAAGTACCTGTTCGACAACCGCTACGGCACGGGTCAGTCGACCGTGGATGGTATCATGAGGGCCACGAACATGCTCCTAGCTGGAAAAAGGGTGGTTGTTGCAGGTTACGGATGGTGTGGAAGAGGGATTGCAATGCGCTGCAGGGGGATGGGGGCAAACGTGATAATCACCGAGGTTGATGAGATCAGGGCTCTGGAGGCGATAATGGATGGGTTCACTGTCATGGACATGGATTCCGCAAGTGAAATAGGGGACGTTTTCATCACTGCAACGGGAAACAGAGACGTAGTAAGGGAAGAGCATATGATGAAGATGAAAGATGGCGCAATTCTTGCAAACGCCGGGCACTTCAACGTGGAAGTTGACGTTAGGGCTCTTGAAAGGATTGCAAGAAGTGTTAGGGAGGTCAGAAAAAACGTTAAGGAATACGATCTGGGTAACAAGAGGTTGTATCTGCTTGCAGAGGGGAGGCTGGTCAATCTTGTGGCAGGTGACGGACACCCAATCGAGGTTATGGATATGAGTTTTTCCGATCAGGCTTTGGCAGTTCGTTACATTGCCGAAAACTGGGAGAAACTTGAAAAAAGGGTTTATAGGCTGCCTGAAGAACTTGACAGAAAGGTTGCAAGGCTTAAGCTTGAAACACTCGGAATTAAGATCGACAGGCTTTCGGAGGAGCAGATAAAGTATCTCACAGACTGGAGGAGCGGGACATGATCTGGTGCTACAGGGCCGTGAAAAACCCCGCTGCTAGGAGAAAGTGGGTAGCGTTTATCTCAATCGTAGTGGCAGTTACTTTCGGCTACGGTGCTTACAGAATCCTGATCGGCGACAGTGCAATTCGGGTTGCTTTACTATTAGCGATTTTCTCCTTGTTTATACTCCTCTACACAATAATAGCCCTCGGAAAGCCGAGATACTATTTTCTGGACGATGAATTCGTGATTTACAAGCCCTTCAAGACCAGGCTTGGAGACGTAACGGGATACAGTGTCGACGAAAAGAGGCTGCTGATAAAGTTAAAAAAGAA
>QNUZ01000048.1 GCA_004347865.1 Archaeoglobi archaeon
CCTTCAGCATAACTGAAATTGAGTTTTTCCCGAGCCTCGTCGACAACAAGACAGCCTTCGACTTCGTTCACTTCCGCGGATTTTTGGGGAGGCTGATGAAGTTTTACTTCATCTGGGATGCAATAGACGCTATCGTCGCAAGTCCCCTCGTTTTGGACATATCAAGACTTCTGCTTTTAGCCAAGAAAAAAGATGTCGGCGGGGTTGTTAGGGAACTGGCCTTCTTTTTCAAAAGCCCTATGGAGTGCGAGGTTGTTAACACGCATGAGCAGTTTGAAATCCTCAAAAAGTGGTTCATTCAGCTCACAAGAGCGTAGGAGCTTTCTTTGAATTTTTCGATCAACCTTATCTTTTTCTCGCTGTCTGCCAAGGCGTGTTCGAGCACATCTTCGATCCTGGATACGGGAATTATCTCGATCTTGCCTTCATGTTCGGCATCGAGCAAAACGTCGTCCGAGTTTCCTTTGGGGATTATCACCTTTTTCAGTCCCGCCTGAATAGCAGCCTCTATTTTCTGGGTCACCCCGCCCACGGGAAGCACATCCCCTCTTACGGAAAGGCTTCCAGTCATCGCTATGGACTGATCAACAGGGATGTTCTCTATTGCCGAAATAACTGCTGTAGCCACGCTTATGCTTGCAGAGTCCCCTTCTACACCTTCATAGGTGCCTACAAACTGAATGTGAACGTCGTAATTTGAAATATCCTTTCCGATGATCTTTTTTATGATCGCTGATACGTTCATCACGGCCTCTCTTGCTATTTCCTGAAGCCTTCCTGTGGCGATCACTTTTCCACCAGATTTGCTCATTGCCGGCGTTATTTCGGCTATTATCGGCAGAACAATACCTGCAGACTCTCCAATAACTGCCAGACCGTTTACTCTGCCAACCTCATAGCCTTCGGACAAGAAAAGCCTGTAATCTTTTCTTCTCTCGATGTATTTATCTGCAAGCTGTTCTTCGACAGTTTTCGCAATTTTCTTCGCCTTTAGCACGTGTTCGAGTCTTACAATCTCGGCCCCCTCACTTTTTGCTATGTCTCCAGCAGTTCTTATCAGGCCTCCGAGCTCCCTGAGCCTGAGTGTTAGGTGGTTTCTCCTTCCGGCCCTTCTCATGGCCTCCCTTATGATTTCAGCTACAGCGAATTTGTCGAAATGCGGGATCTTCCCGTCTTTCGCGATTTCCTGGGCAACGAATCTGACAAGCTTCTGCCTGTTTTCGGGTGTGTCTGGCATCGTATCGTTCATGTATACTTCGTATCCGTAGCCCTCTATTCTGCTTCGCAGAGCAGGGTGCATGCCCATAAGGGCATCGAGGTTTCCTGCTGCAACTAGAATGAAGTCGCAGGGTACAGGTTCTGTTCGAACCATTGCACCGCTGCTTCTTTCGCTCTGTCCGGTTATCGGGAATTTCTTGTCCTGCAAAGCGGTGAGCAGTTTTTGCTGGGATTCGATTGTCAGGGTGTTAATCTCGTCTATGTATAGCACACCCTTGTGGGCCCTGTGAATCGCTCCGGCCTCAACCCTCTCGTGTGCTGGGGTCTCAAGCCCGCCGCTTTGGAAGGGATCGTGGCGAACATCGCCAAAGAGGGCCCCAGCGTGGGCTCCAGTTGCGTCTTCAAATGGCGCAGTCTTTCTTTCTGAGTTATCGACCAGAAGCTTTGGTACGTTTCGCTCTTCTCTCGGCATGAAATATCTCGAGACCATGAGAAGCAGTATTCCTGCAATCAGACCCCAGATGAAGTTCTTTGGGTCCATTATTACGACGTAAAGAACGACCATGAAAATCAGGGTGAATATCATGAGATTTCTTGCCTGTGTCTTCTTTATCGCCTCTTCCTTGTAGGCTTCGACGATTTCACGGCCTTTTCCTGCAGGTACAATCTTGATCTTTGGCTGGTTTGGATCCTGCGGGTTTGGATAGACTAGAATATCTTCGAGCTCTTCTTTTGGAAGAAGTTCTGCCATGGCCTTTGCGAGCATGGATTTTCCGGTTCCCGGAGAACCTATGAGCATCACGTGTCTTTTCTGAACTGCCGCCTTTTTTATAGCCTCTACGGCATGATCTTGACCGATAACCTGATCGATCAGTCTTTCGGGTACTTTTATATCCCTTGTATCCTCGAATTCCAAACCACCCAGCAGATCTTTTACTTCTTCCATCTCCATAATTAGTATTCCTTTAAGTTAAAATATCTATCCAAACTTACACACCTTTAAAAACCATACTTCAAGCTTTAAACATCGTTCAGCCTCACATTCGAGCTCCAAACAACCGTAGCAGGGAGGAAGCTTTGCGACTCGTTCCATTCTGTCCATTACTGTCTTCAAATCCAGTTTTTCCTCCTCTAATTTTTTCTCCTCGAATTTTGAAGAAACGATCTTGAAAGTTTTAACGCCGTCGACCACGACCTCGACCCTTCGGATCAAACCCTCCTTTTCCAGCTTTCTGAGAATTCTGGAGCATTTGCTGCTGTCTATTTTAAGCTCTTTCCAAAGGTCTTTCTGTAAAATCTCACCTTTCTGGTCAAGTATTTTCAAAATCTCTTCTCTGGTATCTACAATCTGGAAATCGGTCATTCTTGTGGCTTTATGATCACTACGTTGTTGCCTCTGAGTACTATTTCTCCAAGATTTCTCAGTTTTTCATCCCCCTTGTATTCCATCGCGTTTGTCAGGAAGAGGTTCATGTACTCGTCCACGCCCTCCAGCTTTCCCACCAGTTCGTGTTCTTCGCCCTTCATTTCCACCCTGATCACTTTTCCGATGAGTGACTTCACCATTTGATTCGGTAGCAACTCTATCACCTCCCAAAGTGAAAAAAGTATATATCAACTACCTATAAAAGCTTTGCTGATGATTCTTGTAACCGGTGGAGCGGGCTTCATTGGCAGCCACTTGGTGGACAGGCTTGTCGAGTTGGACAAGGTTGTTGTTCTTGACAATCTTTCGAGTGGCAGAAGGGAGTTTGTAAACGAAGAGGCTGAGATTCACATCGTCGATCTGGCAGAAGATCCGATTGAAAATTTTTTAAGGGGTGCTGACGAGGTTTGGCATTTGGCGGCAAATCCCGACGTCAGGATCGGATCAGAAAAACCGGAGGAAATCTACAGGAACAACGTTTTGGCAACTTACAGACTCCTGGAAGCAATGAGGAAGGTCGGAGTTAGAAAAATCATTTTTACATCGACTTCAACTGTTTACGGTGAGGCTAAACAGATCCCCACTCCTGAGGATTGTCCGGCCCATCCGATAAGCATTTACGGAGCATCCAAACTTGCCTGCGAAGCGCTGATTGAATCGTATTGCCATACATTCGATTTTCAGGCATACATATACAGATTTGCCAATGTAATCGGGAAAAGGAGCACTCACGGTGTTGTTTACGACTTCATAAAGAAGCTGAGGTATAATCCCCACGAACTCGAAATTTTGGGAAACGGGGAGCAGAACAAATCCTACATTTACATAGAAGACTGTGTTTCAGCCATTTTTTGCGGTTTGAATGCAGAAGAAAAAGTGAATATATTCAACATAGGCTCTGAGGATCAGATTAGAGTTAGAAGAATAGCGGAGATAGTTTCAGAGGAAATGGGATTAAATCCGAGGTTTAGATTCACCGGTGGTGATAGGGGCTGGAAGGGGGACGTGCCGGTAATGCTGCTTTCTGTGGAAAAGCTGAAGGCACTAGGATGGAGGCCGAAATTTAGGAGTGAGGAGGCAGTAAGAAAGGCAGTCAGGGATTTATTAGAGGATGAGAACTGAGAATAGCACCGCAAAAATCCCGGTAAGGAATATCCCGTCGAAAGTTCCGGCACCCCCGATGCTTATGACACCGTAACCTATTTGCCCCACCTCTCTCAGATGCAGTATGTCTGCACCAAATACGGTTGAGATAACTCCGACTATGAATGAAAGCTTCGGCAACAGTGTAAGCGGCGCTCCGGAGAGGATCAGGACAGTGTAGCTTAAGACCGTGGCTACTATCGGCGGGATCAACATAGGAACTACGATGCCAACTCCGACGACAGGTCTGGCAAATGAGTAGATTATGAGGGACGATAATAGGAGGGCCGCAGCCACTAGAATGGGTAAAATTAAACCACAGATATCGATTAGAAGCTTTACCGAAAGTATAAGAGGTATAACGCATCCGCCGAGATTCACTGCTATGATAAGCTTCTCTTTCGTTCTGATGGAGTATATGAATCCGAAAATTTCGTATCTTCGAATGAGCTCGATTCCTCTCCTTTCATATAGTGGAATGTTAATGAGGCTGCCAAATACGACCATTCCTAGCAATAGCAGCGCCTTTTCGCTATCAACCCCGAATAGAAGCCTGAATACCGCTGAACCGGTGAAAACAAAGATAAATACCAAAAAGGGAAGAACAATGAGAATTAAAAATAGGGGGAAGATTATTGGAGGGAAGATGTAGTCCCTCACGCTCTCAACTTCTTCTTGTCTATCACGATGTAATCTTTGAGAGCATGGACACACTCAAAGGGGATTATGTACATGTCTTCCTCCTTTCTAATCTCGGGTATCTCGTTTGTGGGCTTTACAACCAGATTTACCAGAGCCCCGGTTTTAAAATCCACAGTTATATTGTAGAGAGTTCCAACAACTGTCCCGTCAGTTAAAACAACCGTTTTTCTTGAAAGACTTCTTGCCGGAATCTTCATTCTGATCACCTTTTTTGTTGTGTTAGCGAAAAAAATATAAATATTTTGCCTACGAAGAGGGAACATCGCTTTTTTATAGCAAATTGATATTTTTTATAACAAATTGATTAATTATAAATAAAAAAAGGAGAAACTAACCATATGAGACTCGTGTTGTTGGCTTTAATCTTAGTTGCCGTTTCATTGGCAGTATTTCAGTTTGCTCAAACAAAAGAAACAAAAAAGATAGCAAGCTTTTCCTCGCCGGAGGAATTTAGGGAATATTTTGGCAGGTCCAGTGGCTATTATCCAGACTTTTCAAGAACGATTCCGTCATTTTCTATTCCAGCCCAAATGTCCGATCAAGAGATTGCGGTCGTGGAGAAAGGGGCTGAGAGGTTCTCACAGACAAACGTTCAGGTTCTGGGAATAGACGAACCTGACATTGTTAAGACCGATGGAAAGAACATATACATCTCCCGCTACCAGAAAGTGCCATATTTTGCGGGAAAAATACTTCCGCCGTATCCGTACGAGCAAAAGACTGCAGTTGTGAAGGCTTTCCCACCTAGCGAACTAAGAAAGATCTTGGAGCTAAATGCAAGCGGAGAAATCTTAGTATACGGAAGCACGGTTGTGATTCTTGAGGGTAACAGGTTAAAGGCTTTCAGCACGGATGATTTCGCTGAAAAATACACAGTAGATCTCAACGGCTCTATTGTTGCGGCAAGGCTTCATGAGGGGAAGATTTACATTGTGGTATCCCAGTACTCCGAAGTCTGCCCAATAGTACCGCTGAGCGTGAACGGAGTTGGTTGGGCCGTTGATTGCAGCAGTATATACCACCCAGTGAAACCTGTGCCTGTTGAAGTTTTGTACACTGTTATCAAGCTGGACGCAACAAGCGGGAGGATTGAAGGCAGCATATCCTTTGTCGGGAACTATGCTTCGGTCGTTTATGTCTCGAAAGAAGCGATTTACGTCTCTTATTATTCTCAGGCCGACTACTCTGAGATTATGCTAAAGTTCGCATGTGAAAACAGAGATCTATTCCCCGAGTGGTTCCTAGAGAAGCTTCAGAAGCTTGTGAGCTATGATCTGAGCGATCAGGCAAAGCGAGTTGAAATCTGGGATCTAATAAGGAAGCTCACGCTTAATATGAGGCCAGAAGAAAGGATCGTTTTTGAAAATGAATTCAGCAACAGATACGGCAAGTTCGCTGAATTTCATTCAAGAGAAATCGAGAAAACCGAAATCTGGAAGATCTCTCCTGAAATGAAGATCGTGGCATCTGGGGAGGTGCCTGGGAGGCTTTTAAATCAGTTCTCCATGGACGAGTACGGGGGGTATCTGAGGGTTGCCACAACAGTCGGAAATGCCAACGACCTCTATATCCTAGATCCCGATCTTAGGATCGTCGGTTCCATTAGGGGATTTGGAGAAACAGAAAGGATCTATGCAGTTCGATTCATCGCGGAAAGGGGATATATTGTGACCTTCAGGCAGACCGATCCGTTCTTTGTAATCGATCTTTCGGATCCGGAGAATCCTAAGATGGCCGGGGAACTGAAGATACCAGGCTACTCGTCCTATCTACACCCGCTGGGGGGAAGCCTCATACTCGGGATAGGAATGGAGGGAAGCAACGTTAAGCTCTCCCTGTTCGATGTAAGCGATCCGAGAAATCCGGTTGAGGTGGACAAATACTTGCTGAAGGAATCATGGAGTGAGGTTATGGGCAACCACAGGGCTTTTCTGGCTGATGAGAAGCATGAGATCTTCTTCATTCCGGCAGGTGCCGGCTACGTATTCTCGTACAGGGATGGCTTAAAGCTGATAAAGGCAACGGAAACTGGTTTCAGAGCCGTGTTCATAAACGACTACCTTTACGTAGTGGGGTCGAAGATTGTTGTTTTTGATGAGAACAGCTGGGAGAAGGTTGCGGAACTCGAAATTTGATTTTTAATTTGTTTTGGAGCTGTTAAAAGGAAAGCTCCAGGCTAAGCCTCGCAGCGAATTCTCCGGTTTATCTCGTCCTCGATCTCTATTAGAACCCTAAGAAGGGTGAAGTAGAGATCTATGAGCTTTTCTTTGCTCCATTCCGCATGTTTCAGTATCGCTCTATCGATCTCGCTCTGGATTTTTCCAAGCCTGTATATAAGAAACAGCATGTCCTCGGAGGTTTTTTCGAACTCGAACTCAATACCCCTGTTCCTCTCGTAGAGCCATACCCTTCTTAGAAGCTCGCTTATTGTCTCGTAATCGATCTGGAGAAAATCCTTTCTTGTTTTGAAAAGCTCCTCCAGTTCGAGCTCATTCGGCAGAACGATGTTGTTGAAAATTCCGGAAGCTTCGACGAGACGGGTGAAAAACAGGTAGAAGATCGGATTGAAGATGTGCCCGCTCTTCTTCAGGTTTTTGGCTTTTTCTATGAATTTTTCATCCAGTATACTTCTTATCTCCTTCTCGAATTCATCCATAGTTTTCAATCCGCGATTGTTTATAAAACCGTTGCTCAATTAAACGTTCAATTAGCCCTCCAGAACATCTCTTCCGCTTTTCAGCAGGAAATCGTATTTTGTGTCGAGCGATGCGATTATGCTATCTATGGTCCTTCTCATCTCATCCCTTCTAATCTTTGCCTGTCTGTGAGCATGGATCAGCGGCAGAAGGTACCCTTGGATTTCCAGCCCTTTGAGCTTGCTCATGAGCTCCTCATCGATCCTTCGCTGGCTTTCAAGCAGGTATATGTTCCCGCCCTCTTCGAATCTGACGAATGCTGAGTTGAAGTCCCGGAATAGGTTTTTAAAGAAACTCCTGAATTCCCTGACAAACCAGGGCAGAGTCTTAGCGATGCTGGGTCTGAATTCGAAGTACCCGGCTTTTTCGGATCCGAACTGTTTCATCGCGATCATCTGCAGAACTGCGGTATCGCTGACTTCTTCATCGAATTCGTGGGTGTAAAATGTCTTCGCCACAAAAATTGCATCTCTTTCGAGCAGTCTGTTCAGGGCATGAAGGTATTCGATGTACTCGAAGAGTATCATCAGGTCCTCTAGGCTTCCCTTTGCCTTCCTGTATCCTTCTTCCATCTGTCTGAAAACCCTCTCTCGGGTTAAAAGATAGTTCCTCTTCGCCCTCCCCTCCTTCAGATCCCTTTCCAGTATTTCGAACTGTCTGTCCAGCACGGTCAGGAAGTCTTCGACAAGGTTCTCGAGCTCGTACTGCTGCTTGAGCTTTTCAGGATCGTCGGTATATGCTGCAGGTCTAACAAAGGCTCCTCGGAGCGATCCGTCGATCAGAACAAGTTCTTCTTCAGCGAGACTGCCTATTCTAAACTCCGAGGTGTGCATGTGAAGCCTTACCCGCTCCTCTATATTTGTGTGGGGTTTTAGCGTCGTTATCTCGCTCATCTCCCTGATTTCATTTCCAACGCCAACGGCGGTGACGAAGTAAAGGAGTATTCCGGATAGCCTCTCTATCCCCCTGCTCCCGTCAACTCCGCAGGCTGAGCATTCGGATCCTTCAGGCATTTCTTTCCACTTCCCATCAATCCTTTCTGCAACCTTTTCCGCCCTCTCGTAAAGCTCTGAAAGGTCTCTGGAGATCCTCTCCATTATCTCATCACTGAGAAGCCACAACGGATACACCTCCTCGGTATTCTACTGAAATTACCCTATCCGCAGCATCCTTCAGCTCCTCGTCGTGGGAGACGATTATTACTTGGGGAATCCTCCTTAGGTA
Source organism: Archaeoglobi archaeon (assembly GCA_004347865.1). Lineage (GTDB taxonomy): Archaea > Halobacteriota > Archaeoglobi > Archaeoglobales > Archaeoglobaceae > WYZ-LMO2. The sequence goes on from QNUZ01000048.1 coordinate 8,410, forward strand.
GTTTAGGGTGATCTCTACAAGCTTTCTCCTCCTCTCCTCATCTAGATAGGGTGTTGGTTCGTCCAATATCAGCAGTGGAATTCTCCCCTTTGCCTCGAACATCGACAGGGCGAGCCTGAAGGCAATGCCTAGGGCAACCAGTTCCCCGCCGCTCACGAAGCTTGTCTCTTTCTCCTCCCCTTGGCGTATAACAAAAATCTTCAGCTTCTCCTTTCCGTATTCTACAACCCTCTTCAGCTTTATCCCGGAATACTTGCCCTCTGTGAACTCCTCGAATATTTCACTTGCGTATCTTTCGACCTCCTTTAAAGCGGCTTCGGCAACGATGTTCTTGTAGCTGGCAAACTTCTCCCTGATCTTGTTTAGCTCGGGAATTGCCTTTTCGATCGCTTTAACCTTTTTATCGGCATCTTTTATGGTTTCAAGCTGCTTTTCTAGGTATTCTCTGTCTGCAAGAAGTCCCTCTAGGTTTTTTCTCAGAACTTTGGCTTTCTCCTCAAGCGCTGCAATCTCCTTTGAGAGATCCCTTTCAAGCCTTTCAAGCTCCAGATGCCTCCCCTCGTCGTATCTGCCCTTTATTTTATCGAAAGTCCTAACCCTCTCCTCGAGCTCAGATCTTTTGGCTTTTACAATCCCGGATGTTCTCTCTATCTCCTCGTCCAGGGTTCTTAGCTTCGTCTTGGCAGAATCAAGCTCATCCTTTGCCTTTTTTAGGCCAATCCATTCTTCGTAACTGGCCTTTAATTTTCGTATCTCTGCTTCGAGCCCCTCGATGCTGGAAAATCCCCTTTCCTTAAGTCTGTTCAGTAGCTGCTCTTTGCTCTTCTGAGCCTCGGAGTAAATGAATCTGACCTTTTCTAGCTTTTCTACCAGTGAATCAAAGTTTTCCAGAGATTTAAGAGCCTTTGCTTCGACTTCTTTCAGGAAATCTAGCCTGTTCTTCATTCTCTCGTACTCCTCGCTCTTTGATTTCAGCTCCTCTACTTCGACTTCCCTTAGATCCTGTGAAATCTTGTTTAGCTCATCTGCAAGCTGCTTGTACTTCATCACCAGATCCTGCTTTGATAGAACCTCCTCAACTTTTTTCCTTTCTTCATCCAGCTTTTTCTCCTCGTTCTCGATTTCCGTTAGCCTTTTGCGGATCTTTTCGAGTTCGAGGGAATAATTGAGAATTAGCTCCCTTTTATGGTCCTCGGTGAGCTCTCTTCCGCATACCGGGCAGTATCCGATGGCGGAGTTCAGCCTTTCGATCGATTCCAGAAGCCTTTTCTCCTCCGAAATCAGAAATCCCTTCTGCTGGCTTACCCTTCCAAACTCCTCCTTTATAACTTTGTCGGCCTCTCTTGCCTTCTGTATCGTAAGATAAATTTTTTCTACCCTCTCGGCAGTCATGTTTTTCTCTGAGAGAATTTTTTCGATCTGAGCCTTTCTTTCAACTTTGCCCCTCAAATTACGCCATTTTTCAGCCTCAGGTGTCAGAAATTTTATTTTTTCTTCGATTTCCGAAATTTCCCTCCTCACGCTTTCGAGGCTCTTTTTTTCCTCCTCGCATTTTCTCAGTTCTGCGCTCAAGCGCTCTTTCTCAGACTCAAGACTTCTAAGCTTGGTTTCAACTTCCTGAATCGACTTTAAAAAATCTCTGTAGAGTTCCTGAAGCTCGGAATACTTTTTTGCATCCTCTTCCAGGCTTTCAAGCTTCTTTATTTCTTCGAACAGGCTTGCAATCTTTTGCTCGAGTTCAGCCTTTTGCTCTCTCAGCACCCCGATCCTTTCTGTGAGTCCCCTTATCTCCCCCTCTAGCTTAAGGATTTCCGGAGAAAGCCTGTCGATTTCCTCCTTCATTTTATCAAAAACTTTTTTCTCCTCCAGTACTTTCTCGATGCTCTCTCTTAGTTCTCTGAGTCTATTCTCGCATTTTTCGATCTCCCTCCTTGTTTCATCAATCTCGGAGCCCTTTTCCTGTATCCTTTTCTCGCACTCCTCCTTCTGCCTTGCGATCTCCATGAATCGATTCATTTCATTTTCGAGTTCCTTTATTACCGCTCCGAGGTTCTTCCAGGCGTTTTCGTAGTCCCCTATCCTCGTGATCCTTCTTATTATCTTTTCCCTTTCGGATTCGTCCGAGATTATCTCCTCTATCTCTCCCTGCCTTACGTAAACGGCTCCTGTGAAGACATGGAACGGTGAAATGTGCTTTTCTACCCATTCGTTGATCTTCTGGTCTCCCTCGATCCTCACGTCCCCTGTAAGCTCCGAATTTCCGCCGCTTTTCCTGACTATTCTGTAGTCCCTGTTATCAAGCTCAAAGACGATCTCGATCGAGTACTCGCTTGCTCCTGTCATCACCAGGTCTGATTTTCTTGCATATCCCTGCCTGACGCCGTAAAGGGCGACCAGAATCGCCTCCAGTATCGAGCTCTTTCCTGCCCCATTTCCTCCCGCAATTAGGTTTATCCCCTTTTCGAATTGAATCTTGGTATTTCTGTGCGATTTGAAGTTCTTCAGGCTGATTTCTTTGATTATCATATGAAATCGAGCAGAGTTTTGAACTTTTTCTCCATCTTTTCTACCTTCTCCGGAGCCTTTTCAGGCTCCTTCACCTCCACCGGCGGTTTTACCTCTGATTTTGGCCTTGAAACTCCGTAGTGTTCGAGTATCATATCAAGTGCGGCTTTTATGTTTGGCTCCTCGTCCTCCCTCAGAATTTCCAGCAATTTGAGCTCGAGATCCGAGAAGAATTCCTTTTCAGGTTTGGCCTCCACCGGTATCATCTCGACATCCTTTCTTCTGAAGCTTACCTCTGCGTACTTGGCTTTTTTCAGCGCATAATCGCTGAGCTTCTTCGAATCCAGATTCTCCCTGCAGAATAGCTTTGCAATTACTATTCCAGAGCTCTTAACGCCCTCAAGAGCTAAAAGAAACTTGTTTTCGACCTCCTCCATTCTCTCTCCATCGACGGAGATGTTGTAGAGGTCTCTTGTCTCCACAGCCACGAATCTTGGCCTGAAGTCTTCTACGATGTAAAAGCCCTTCTTTTCCCCCTC
>QNUZ01000049.1 GCA_004347865.1 Archaeoglobi archaeon
CATGCCTTAACGAGAGGCATGGGATGGGGGAGCTGTGAGCCCCCCGAACCGGCAGATGAGGGGAAGGGTGCAAAGCATCCCTTAACGCCGGAAGCTCCCGACTTCAGTCGTGGAGCAGCTCACATAGGAGTTTGGACACGCAGTATATGGACTGGTTGTTGAATCCAGATAAGTTTTTCTCGGAACGGAAAAACAGTGGTTTTAAGTTACCTGTACTGATCGTGTTGTTTTCGGCCATAATTGCGACATTGACGGCCCATTTGTCTTCTGATACAGTTACGGAACTAGCTGTGAAGGCTATGAAGGAGCAAGGTTTATCGCAATCCCAAATAGAGATGATTAAGCCGATTGTATACGCTTCGACCGTAGGAGGCGCTTTCGTGGCGGTTTTCGTTGGCTGGGTTGTGATCACCTTGTTACTTTATCTCCTATCCCTTATTTTCAAGGGAAAGGGAAAATTTACAACTTTGATGAAATTCGTAGCATTCAGCTACATTCCGGCGATACTGGTCTCTCCTATAACTCTCTACTTGGGTTATGAGTCGTTCATGATGCGAAATCCCGAAGCTCTAACCGCTTCGGTTCTTTTTGGGATGGTTCTCTATATCTGGCAGGCCATATACTGGGTCTTTGCGGTTAAAAATGCTAGAGAGCTAAGTTTGAGGAATTCAGCTATAATTTCGGCGATAGTTCTGATTCTATTTCTCTCGGCATCGGTCTACACCTTGTTGCAACCGTCCGTGTTAGAAATGTTGCGATAGAAAGCTTAATATAGTGTGGAGTTAAATGAGCAGAAATTTGAAAGGGTGATTTAATGATAGATGAGGAAGTCAGAGAGAAGGCCGAAGCTTTGGCAGAGGCTTTGATGAATTTGCAGGAGTATAAGGATTTTGTGGAAATGGAGAAAAATCTGAAGGCAGATAGCGAAGCTCAGGCAATGATTTTGGAATTCCAGAAGAAGCAGCAGGACTTTGTAACAAAGCAGATGTCGGGTGTTTTTGATAATGAGCTCTTAAATGAGCTTACAGATTTGCAATCCAAGTTGAATGCAAGGGAAAGTGTTGTAATGTTCATTGAATCTTATAACAGACTTCTTTCAGCGATTGGTGAAATCCTCGACTTAATAAGCGAACGCCTTGAGCTGGATGTTGGGGAAGTCTACAGAAGGTAGACTTCAATTTTTTCATGTTCGAAGAATTACTTGCCTTTTTTTTAGGTGTTGTTTCCGTTCTCTCGCCCTGTGTTCTGCCAGTGCTACCGATCGTTTTTGCAGGATCCGGACTTAAAATAAAAGATTCGATAGCCCTTTTTTCCGGTCTGATACTGTCTATCTCTTTGTTAAGCCTGACACCCGTTTTAATAGCGGGCTTCAGATCTCTAGCATTTGTTCTTTTGATCTTTTTCTCCATTTATCTCCTAAGCGATCGTCTGGAACTCGAATTCTCGAGAAGAATCTCAAAACTTAACAGATTAGCTAGACTGAGGTTACCATCCTTTCTTATTGGTTTCTTTCTCGGCTTTCTTTGGCTTCCCTGCATTGTGCCTTTTTTGGGAATTGCAGTTTCCGAGGCAATTCTGAGTGAAAAACCACTTTTGGTGTCCATATGTTATGTCTTGGGCCTTGCAACTGCTGTAATTGTTATCTTGCTTTTTGGTAAGAACCTGAAAATCAGCTTCGAGAGAGTTAGAAAGGTTTTAGGAGTAGCAGTTTTGACATCAACCTTGTATCTTATGTCGCTTTATTTTGGCTAAGCTAAAATTTTTAAACTTTCGAAGCGTAAACAGAACAAATGAGGCTCTTCGTTGCAGTAGATATGGACGAAAAAATCAGAGAAAATCTTTCACCTGTGCTCGTCCAGCTTTCTA
>QNUZ01000005.1 GCA_004347865.1 Archaeoglobi archaeon
AACATAGCCCATGCCTTAACGAGAGGCATGGGATGGGGGAGCTGTGAGCCCCCCGAACCGGCAGATGAGGGGAAGGGTGCAAAGCATCCCTTAACGCCGGAAGCTCCCGGCTTTAGCCGTGGAGCAGCTCACCCCCCTGTAGTCGACGTGGTCGCTGATCACGATCCTCGGAATCCTGTAATACCTCTGGGCGGTTAAAATATAGCCGTTGTCCAGGTGTCTCGGGGAGACTATTCGTGCCCCTGAATTGCCTACCTCTATCCCGAGAGCGGAGCAGATTTTCCTTATCCTGTCCTCTGCCGTGAAGTCCAGCCCTTCCTTGCTCAGAATCTCGGCAACTCTCTGTGCCTTTCCAATTGGATATGCGCCGAGTGTTACCCTGCCTTTGGCTGCACGGATGAGCTTTTCAATTTCATCTTCAAATACGAAAGACGGGTGACCGTAGGTCGCCTCCGTTATCAGAACCCTGCACTTTGGAAGCCTTCTCCAGTCTTTTACGTCGCCAGTTATCAGGACATCTGCACCGCGTATGTAAAAAGCGCTTGCGCCATGGATGTGCTTAGTTGGAAAAGTTTCGATCTTCAAACCTCCCAAATCGAGGGTTTCTCCCACTCTAAAAGTCCTTCCTGCGAAACTTTTTCCAGTTACCGCTTCAAGGATTTTTGCCGTTTCAAGGCTCGCTACGGCGTTTGGATTCTGCAAGTTTCTAACGCCGTAGTGGTCGGAATGTGCGTGGGTTATCAGGTTGAAGCCCCCCTCCCCGGGTTTTGTATCTACGTGAAAGTCGACCCCTTTAAATCTCAGGGAAACGTGAGGGTATGAGCTTTTTCTGTAGAGCAGGAAACCATAGTTTTCCGCAATCTCAAGCGAATTCATGGCTAAAATTCAACGGAATATTTATAACCCTTGCTTTTCTCTTTTCGGAATGCAACCGACTGACGCTGTGCTTGTATTCATAACCGGAATTATCGCGGGAACTTTTGGTGGCCTTCTTGGTATAGGCGGGGGGCTGATAATGCTGCCCTCTCTAACTTTCATCTTTGGTTATCCATTGAAATTGGCAATAGGAACCTCGATAACAGCAGTAGTTTTTACAGCCGTTTCTGGCGCCCTTGGCCATCTGAGGCTTGGAAACGTTGACTTCAGCACGGCAAAGATTGTGTCGGTTTCCGGTGCTGCGGGTGCGATCTTGGGCTCGGGAATATTTTTATTATTAGCAGAAAAAATATTTATTCTCGAAATATTAATGGGATTCGCATTCCTCTATACAGCTCTTCGAATGATTCTCGAAGGCCTAAAGAGGGAGGAGAAAACTGAAGGGAGAAAGATCCAGATCTCAGGATCTAAGATTTCAAAGGCTTTTTTGGGTTTTTCAGTAGGAATTTTAGCCGGCCTTCTTGGTATAGGTGGGGGATTCGTTCTCGTTCCCAGCTTTGTGTATCTTTTTGGCTCAACGGTTAAAATTGCTGTTGGCACCTCTTTGGCCTCATTCCTAGGCATAGCTCTCGTAAGTTCTGCTTTCAAGCTTTACCAAGGGGTTGTGGACATACCGGCAGCTCTGTTTCTAGGCTTTGGAACTGTTCTCGGAGCCCAGCTGGGGGCCAGATTGATCATAAAAATTCCATCTTGGGCCATTAAGACCGTATTCGGCTTTGTTTTTCTCTATGTCTCCCTGAGATTCCTCTGGTCGGGTTTTTTAGACTTGGTATAGCAATTTGAAATTCCAATAAAATCTATAACTGAAAACCTCGCCCTTCGGGAACAGGGATGATAGAAAAGGCTGAGATAAATAGAAACTCTAAATAGAATGTCCAAACAATCCGGGGATGTTCCATTGCAGAAGGAAGCCCAGATCTGCAAGATGAATATAGATGGAGGAATCGAACTTAGGAGTAGGTTCTGGATTGGCGAGGAGATTAGAGTCAGAGGTCTTCTTAGAAAATTCTTTAATTTACTTCTGAGCAAGCCTTCCGTAAAGAGGAAAATCATACCAAAGAACATCGGAAAGCATATGTTTCGTCATTGCGCATAGGAATACCATAATCTTGCTGAAATTCTGCCTGAAATCTACGAGAAATGCTCCAGGTGAGATGTCAGGCCTGTAAAACCAGCATCGGGGATAGTCTCTCTATTAATTAGAAGGAAAAAACATTTTTAAATTAAGATAATGAATCCATTTATGCGACGTCCTGCGGTGGCCGGAAGCTTCTATCCCTCTCGCAAGGAGGAACTCGAAAAGATGCTTCGAAAGTTTATAGAGCCGAAGAAGGATGAGAGAGTGGTCGCATGCGTTTCTCCGCATGCTGGATACATCTATTCTGGAAAAACTGCCGGAAAAGTTCATTCCTTGCTTCCAGATGCGGAAACATTCGTAATTGTTTGTCCAAATCACACAGGCTATGGGCTGCCGATTGCGGTTTCAACACAGACCTGGCGAACCCCGCTCGGCGAAGTTGAAAGCGATCTTGAATTTATAGGGGCAATGCCCAAGCGCATCGTCGCTGAGGATGAGCTGGCGCACATTGAGGAGCACAGCGCAGAAGTTCAGCTTCCTTTTTTGCAGTTTGCCCACGAGGATTTCAGGATCGTCGTGATATGCATGAGACTTCAGGATGAGGATACGGCAAAAGACGTGGCGGATGAGATAATCGAAGCTGAGAAAAGAACTGGCAGAAGAATCGTTGTTATAGCCTCCTCAGACATGCATCATTATCTCAGCGATGCAGAATGCAGAAAGAGGGACAGGATAATAATTGATGCAATTTTATCGATGGACATTGCAAAATACTACACGAAGATCTACGAAATAGATGCAAGCGTATGCGGCTATGGCCCGATTGCCGTTGCCATGAACTATGCAAAGCACAAGAATGCCAAAGCCGAGCTTGTTGATTACTCTACGAGCGGTGAGGTGGCAGAAAAGAACTTTGTTGTCGGATATGCAGGAATCGTTTTCAGAACTTAAGATTACTAGAGAGCTTAAGGCCGAAGGGGAGGCCCGAAAATTCGCGGAAATAGCATTTAGAAATCTGAGTTTTTTGGAGGAATTTTATTATTACGAAGTTGTTGATTCGACAAATGAAAGGGCTAAGGAAAAGTGCAGGAAGTTCTGCCTTTTCTTTGCAGAGCGTCAGACTGCGGGAAGGGGTAGGCTTGGAAGAAGATGGTTCAGCGATAGGGGTGGTCTTTACTTTTCCATCACTCTACCCTTTTACGAGGCAGCAAAGCTTACAATGGTCTCGGCTTTGTCTGTTGCTGAAGCAATTCCGGGTGCAAGGATAAAGTGGCCTAACGACGTCCTTCTAGGAGATCTGAAGTTTTCCGGAATCCTTGGGGAGATTGCAAAGGACAAGGCAATTGTTGGTATAGGGATAAATGTGGAGAACGAAATCCCTGGGCAACTTAAAGGATATGCAACGAATATATCTACATTTTATAAAATAAGTAGAGCAGAAGTCTTTGAAAGGTTTACAAGGAATTTCAACAAGAACTACTCGGAACTTGTTTCTGGAAACTGGAGTGAGCTTTTTCAGAGATACAGGAAGCTTTGTGCCACAGTGGGAATAAAGGTTAAAGTTATAACCCCTTCAGGAGAATTTTCGGGGACAGCGGAGTTATCTGAGGATGGTGCAATAGTTGTCGGTGGACAAAAGATCTACGCAGGAGACTGTATTCATTTGAGGGTTTAGAGCCAATTCTAGGCCATAGACTTCTGAGATCCGAAAATTCTTATATTTCCTTTTAAATTCGCAAAAGGGTCAGAAGACCTCGAGGATTCTGTAGTACGTATCCCTTCTTGCAACTCTGCGCCCAACTGACTTTACTGCGTTGACTATCTCTTCAAAAGTCGCCGGTTTGAAATCCTTTCCTGTGGCCCTTATAACGCTTTCTTCGAACATTGTCCCGCCAAAATCGTTTGCCCCGAAGAATAGAGCGAGCTTTGCAACTTCAAAGCCCTGGCTTAGCCATGAAGCCTGAATATTCCTGAAGTTGTCGAGTACGATTCTCGAAATAGCCAGAACGCGGAGATACCTCGTAGCACTTGCTTTTTCGATGAACTCAAGTTCTGTTTTCCCGGGATGGAATGTCCAGGGAATGAAAGCCGTGAAACCCCTCGTTTCATTCTGAAGTTCTTTTATTTTCAAAAGATGCTCCAAAATGTCTTCATCGGTTTCAACATGTCCAAAAACCATCGTAGCGGTCGTAGGAATCCCGAGATCGTGTGCCGTTTTCATGACTTTAAGCCAGTCTTCGCTGCTGCACTTTCTCGGGCTTAAATTCTTGCGGACTCTGTCCACGAGTATCTCGGCTCCACCTCCGGGCAGAGAATCCAGTCCTGCTTTTTTCAGCCTTGAAAGGGTTTCCCTGTAACCCAAACCCTCGAGTTCTGAAAGGAAGTGGATTTCAGGAGGGGAAAGGCTGTGCAGGTGAATCTGCGGAAAAGATGATTTTATTTTTGAAAAAAGTTCTTCAAACCATTTAAGCTTGAGTTCGGGATTAAGTCCGCCCTGAAGCATGATCTGAGTTGCTCCGAGCTTCACAACTTTTTCAACTCTTTTTAGGATTTCTTCATGATTCAGGGTGAATTCCTCCTCTTTCCTTTTTGCATAAAATGCGCAAAACCTGCACTTTGAAGTGCATACATTCGTGTAGTTTATCGTGGCATCGGCAACGAAGGTAACGAGATCGCCGCATTTCTCTAGCGTAATGCGGTTCGCAATTCTTCCGAGCTCCGGCAGAGATAAGCTGAAAAGTTCAGAGTAATCCATGCTCATGGCAGAGCTCACCGTAAACTTCCAGAGACTTCTTTTCCTTACTTCCGAGCTCATGGATTAGCTTGTCAAAGTATTTTCTCAGAAATTCTTCCGGAAGTCTGAACTTCTCGCTTGCAACTTTTACAACTTCCTCCATGTGCTCTCTCCCCCACTTCAGGGAGTTCAGAAGTTCTTCATCAATACCCTCTACCCTAGAGACTGAAACTCCGAAAACAGCTGGCAGACCTGTTAGCTCCTTCCACTCCTCTCCGAGATCCATGATCACCCTGTATATCATTCGGGCTTTTATCGCCTCGTCTCCAATGACGAGCGCATGATCGAAATCTCTTAGCATTTCATCCACTTTTCCATTTAGAACCACAAGTTTGTTTATCAAACCCTTTTCGGCCTTTATGATCCTCATCATGTTTGCAGACGTCAGAGAATTACCTGTAATCGCAATTGGAGAATCGTCCAGCCTTTTTTTCCTTGAAACGACAATTACGCTGTATACCTCTCCATCCGAGGCAACGCAAAATTTTCTTGGATTATAACCTCTCTTAATAAGCTCAAATGCAGGAATTGGAGCGTAAACGATCTCTCCACCTTCGTACATTTCTGCAAGTCTTCTCGGGGTTCCCTCAACGATCTCGTATTTTCCCCCTCTTTCAAGCCTGTAGTAGGGGAGGAAGTTATTCACGTACCCGAACTTTCCGATCCTCATAAACCCTCAGGATGTTGAAGAAGGCATCTCTTTCAGCAGGAATTCTGTTTGCATTTCTTATAATCCTTATCAGTTCCTCAACTCCAAGCCCCTCTGGGGTCTTAGCACCAGCGGAGTGTGCGATTCTTTCTTTTCCAATAGTTCCGTCGAGATCATTCGCCCCATAGCTCAGGGCGATTTCGGCAAGCTCTAAGCCGAGCATTACCCAGTAGGCCTTTATACCCTTGAAATTCGAAAGCACAACTCTTGAAACCGCTATTGTTTTAAGTATGTCCACAGGAGAGGGTTTGAAGCTAAAATCGGTTCCTTCGGGATGAAATGGAAGTGGTATGAATGCAAGAAATCCATTCGTCTTATCTTGGAGCTTTCTTAGTTTATATAGATGAATTGCCCTGTGTCTTGTGCTTTCTAAATGTCCAAAGAGCATCGTGGCATTGCTTTTGATTCCAGTTTCATGGGCTATCCTCATTACTCTCAGCCATTCTTCGCTTCTGCACTTTTTGGGGCATATCTCCTTTCTAACGCTATCCACAAGTATTTCGGCTCCTCCTCCTGTAAGTATCTCGAGCCCGGCGCTCTTTAATCGATTGAGGAACTCCCTAATACTCATTTTCTCCTTCTTTGCATAGTAATAAACCTCAGCAGCGGTCAAGGCCTTAATTGTGGCATTGGATTGAGAAGAAATCTTTTTGAAGATTTCCTCAAAGTACTCAATGCCCAGTTCGGGATTATGCGATCCTACAATGTGAAGTTCCTTTGCTCCTGCTCTGCTGGCTTTCAGAGCTTCGCTAACCACTTCCTCAACGCTAAGGGTAAACTGCTTTCCTCGATGATATGCACAGATCCTGCATTTTGTTTCGCAGACGTTGCTGTAGTTTATTTGGGCGTTGATCGAGAAAGTAACTGGTTCACTGCTGTTTACCATGCATCCGAGCTCGTGAATGTCTTTCCTGAACAGATTCTCGATCTCCCTAATCGACATCTCTAAGCACATCTAGGGGTGGTTTTTTAACTATTCCCCTCTCTTCAGCCATTTCAAATAGCAAATCTATGGCCTTCAAAACTTTCTCAGGCATTTCCAGCGTGTAATCGTTTACATACATCAACACGAACTTTTTTAGCCTCTCTCTGCTCATCCCGCGGGCGTATCTCTGAGCATAGTTTAATGCTTCTTCCGGATTCTCAAGGGCATACTTTATGCTCCTCTTCATCGCTCTTAGGAATTCTCTCTGCAATTCCAGGTTCAGATCCCTTCTTATTGCATTAACACCAAGAGGTAGCGGAAGCCTGGTCTTGGAGTGCCACCACTCGTATAAGTCCAGAACCTTTTTTAGTCCATGATCCTCGTAGCTCAGCTGGGCTTCGTGGATCAGAAGTCCCGCTTGAACTTCATCCTTTTTAACCGCATCCAAAATCCTGTCGAATCTCATTTCAACGGTTTTTGCATCGATTGCAAGCTTTAGCAGAAGGCAGGCAGTTGTTAGCTTTCCAGGGACTGCAACAGTTGCATTTTTTAGCGATACATCTTCCTTAGAGACAACAACTGGTCCATAACCGTCTCCAACGCTTGCTCCAGCAGAAAGAAGCCTATATCGATCTGCGACATATGCGTAAGCATGCACAGATAAAGCTGTGACTTCGTATTCACTCATGAATGCCTTTCTGTTGAGGGATTCAATGTCCTCGACTACGTTTTCAATTTCGAAGCTTACCGGGATCTTCCCGTTCGTCATTGCGTAGAACATGAATGCATCGTCGGCATCGGGAGTATGTGCAACTCGCATATCGGGATTTTTTGGTAATTCATAAATGCATTACTGAAACTACTAAAGTGATATTCTTTTCAACTTTATATAGCCTATCACGAGCACTGCAAAAAAGAGTGCAAGAACTAAAAGGACGATGAATTGGGCTATATCCAGGTTGTATGTTCTGTTCACCATAGCGACCAAGAAATTACTGGATGTGAGAAGAGCCAAACCGAAACTTATAAGCAAGAGCGAGATAGATGTTGTTCCAACAAGAACCTCTTCTAATACATAACCCGATCTTTCTTCTCTGACAAAAATCGAGCACAACTCTTTTGCATGTTTTCTCGTGTTAATGGCAGTCAGAATGATTGTCAAAACTATTGTAGAAAGCACGACTATTGAGATGTAAATGCTTAGGGTCGGTAATAGGAGATCGGAAATGTATAGAAATGCAGATCCGAGTGCGATAGTCAAAAAGAGGACTAAGACGTTTCTGAGAATTCTGAAAAATGTTTCACGGACGAAGTCACTAGCCTTGCCCTCTGTAATCCTAGAGACATTTGCTGAAATCTTATCCACAACAGTCTTTACCTCACTTGGCACAGCGGAGGATATTCTGGCAGCGTAATTATCCGCATTCCTGCTCAGCTTTGAAGAGATCAGGGCGCCAAGAATAACCGAGAATGCAGAAAGAGTTAAGAACTCCGCATGGACTAATCCCAGTCTTGTCGCTTCATAGGTTATTACCATCCCGAATTCTCCAACGCAGCTTGCGGTAAAACCGATTTTTAAACTCTCCTCTAAACTTTTTCCTGTGGTGAGCCAGTTTGCAGATGTGAAGGCCAGAAATCTCAGGAGGACAATTATGGGGGCCAGCAAAAGTAATGGGCTGACTATATTTGTCATTCCGGCTTCCGTGCCGAGAACGACGAAGAACACAATTAGAAACATCTCCCTGAGAGGTCTCAGATACTCGCCGATTTCAGTATTTTTCGGATGCGCTGAAAGCGCTATTCCAGCGGCAAAGGCACCTAATGCTGGGGATAAACCGAAGGATCTTGAAATAACTGCGAAAAGAAAAGCTGAACCAAGTATTATTGCAACTCCGGGTTCGTTTATCTCGATTACCCAAATAAAGACCCTTCTAATGACCGTTATTCCGACAGCGATGAGAATTGTGGTTATCAGTATGGAAAGGGATAGCAATCTAATTAACTGCGTGGGATCTAAGCTCCCTAATCTAAGACTCGGGAGGATTGCGAGTATCAGTATTGCGTAAATATCTTCTAAAACCATGACCATGAGTATTTCTCTTCTGGTCTTTTCAGATAAGCCCAGACCTAGCAGAAGGCTGAATACAATAGCAGTGCTGCTGAAAGAGGCCACAGCTGCAAGAATTAGGGTTTCCAAAAAATTCAGCTTCAGAATTGTGCCAAAAAGCAATGCAAAGAGGAATGCGAAGAATATCTCGAAGCCCAAGATTATCAAGGGGGTCAGATTCATTTTTCTGATTTTTTCAATTCCCACCTCTCGTCCGATCTCGAAAACCAGCAATGTGATGGCTACGTCAGAAAAAAAGTTGAGAAACTCGGTATTCGCTTTTAAAATTTCCGCAAAGAAGAGGCTGAGCAAGACTCCAGTTGTTATATAACCTGCAATACGAGAAAAACCAGCCCTCTCAAATATGTAGGCCACAAGTGCAGAAAATCCCAGAAACACGGAAAGGAGAAGATAAATCTCCATTCGATAAGAAGTTAACTCAAAGGTGAATTTAAAATTTTCGAGAACCGTTAAATACAACCTCGACAACTCTTCTTAGATGGAGAGCTACGAGAATTTGTTGGAAAGGGCTCTGGAGAAACTATCACAAAGGCCTGTGTTGAGGAAGGAGCGATTTGAGATACCGAGGGTCAGTGTTACAAGAGAAGGACCGAGGACTATACTCAGAAATCTTACGCAGATAGCAAAGACCCTGAACAGAAGCGAGGATCACATCTACAAGTATCTCGTGAAATCTCTGGGAACTGCTGGAATGGTGGATAACGGAAGACTGATACTGCAGGGAAAATTTTCAGAGGAGGAAATTCAAAAGGAGATAAACGAGTACGTAAAGCTATATGTACTCTGCAAGGAGTGCAATGCTCCGGATACTGAGCTTGTAAAGGAGGAGAGAGTGACTTTTCTCCGCTGTCTTGCATGCGGCGCTAAGCAGCCAGTAAAAGGATGAAATTCAGAATGAAAATCTACAGAGTTCGTGGCGAAGTGCTCGTTGCCGTTTGCGATTCAGAGTTAGTCGGCAAAACATTCAGGGAGGGAAATCTCAAGATTGAAGTTAAGGAAGATTTTTACGGAACCGAGGATTTCGATGAAAAAGAAGTTGAGGAGGCGCTGAAGAGGGCTACGATTGCAAATATCACTGGAAAAAGGGCCGTCGAGCTTGCTATCAGGATTGGGATTGTTGACCGGGAAAGAGTTTTGAGAATAGGAGACTGCCTTCACGCCCAGATGGTACTAATGTGAAGCGACAGTATTAGCAAACAAGAAGCAAAGACCAAGCAATTCGCGGCTCCGACGACATCTCCGCTCACTCCGCCGAATCTCGAGCGGGAGTAGTATTTAAGGCAGAGCGTAATAAAGACTGCGAAAGCTAAAGCAAAAAGACTTTTGGGTTCAAGAACGGCAATGGTCAGTGGTATTGCACCGGCAAGGAAATCTCTTTTTCGGGCAAATTCCATGAAGTATGCACCCATCCCATTCCAGCTCGGTTTTGAAGTTGTGAGCAGAAGCAGCATTGAATACTTCGCAAAAACCTGTGAGATCACTATTTCGAAGGCTTTGACAAGTAAAAAGCTATGGTATAGGACAATGAAATAAATGCATAGGAAAGCGACTCCTCCAGCGCCAGTTTGTACGTCCTTCATAGCCTCCCTTTTTTTATTCTTCGGTGCAAAAAAAGCATCGCCGAAATCAGCCAGACCGTCAACGTGATTTATTCCTTCAAGTGCTATGTACAAAATCAGGCAGAGCACTCCAAAGCCAAAAAATGCCGGAATTGATATCAGAGTCCCCAAGATTAGACCGATATACGGGAAGATCCAGAGATTCCTCCTGAGAACATCCACGTCTCCCTTTACGGGCAGAGTGGTCAGAAATCCTATGCTACTCTTCAGAATTTCTAAAGCCGTGTTCCCCATATAGCAGAACAAACCTCACAGAGCCCCATCTTTTCTTTATTACTCTGTTTTCCTCTTTCTCCACAATATAAAGAGTTTGATAGCTTTCGCCAATCGGAATCACCATTTTTCCTCCAACTCGAAGCTGGTCTATAAGTGGTTTTGGAACATCTGGAGCGGATGCCGTAACATATATTTTGTCGTACGGGGCCTCTTCAGAGTATCCGAGACTTCCGTCTCCGACGACAACAAGCACGTTATCGTACCCCAAGGAAGAAAGGTTTCTCTTCGCAATTTCGGCGAGCTCCGGAATTCTCTCGATTGATACAACCATTCCCCTACTGCCAACAAGCTCGGCCGTTACCGCAGCATGATATCCACAGCCGGTTCCAACTTCAAGAACTTTTTCACCCTCCTTAAGCTCGAGGAGTTCGCACATTATCGCAACCATGTGCGGGGCGCTGATCGTTTGCCCGTAACCAATTGGAAGTGGTGTGTCAGCGTAAGCCTCACTTCTGTATCTCTCTGGCACGAATAAATGCCTCGGGACCTTCTTAATTGCATTGTATACTCTATCGCTCAAATTAAGCTCCTCTCGCAGCCTTTCAGCGAGTCTTATCCTTTTTTCATCGTATTCCATAAGTTCTCAGCTTTTCTTGCATCTTCAAGCGTGTTTATATTTATTACATCCTCAACTATATAGCTTTCTTCTTCTTGTTCTCCCTCTTCAGCATATATTACGTTTATTCCGACTGCCTTACCGTCCTTAACGGCTTTTAAGGCCTTTTTTCCACACCTGTAGTAATAGGAGACGATCTCGTCGATTATTCCCTCTCTCAGGTAAACAAGATCGGAGCAGACTATTAACACGGGGCCCCTCAGCGATAGTTTTTTTATGGCTTCGTTGAAGTCCTCAATAAAACCTGTTCCACTAGCCCTGAATATCCTTATCCCAAGGCTACGGAGGTATTCCTCGGTGCTGGGTGTATAGGGTGAGGTGACCGCAATTACCTCATGAGATGATAGAGCTTTTAGTGCGTGATCGACGAGCCTGAGACCGCAAACCTCAAAAAGTGGCTTCTCCCCCGCGTTTAGTCTCTCACCCTTGCCTCCGCACATCAGCAGTGCGAGCATCAAAAGTTTTATTAATTGCCCGAACTAAAGCCTTTGCGATCGACCATGGCGAGGAAAAAGGTTGCAAGGGTTAAGGATAAGTGGGCTACAAAGAAGTGGTTTACTCTCCTTGCTCCTGAATATTTCGGAATGGCAGAAGTAGGTGAGACTCCGGCAAGCGATCCAGAGCTAGTAATTGGCAGAACTGTGGAAACAACGTTGGCTGACCTTACAGGGGATGCTTCGAATCAGAATCCCTATAAGAAACTGGTATTCAAGGTCCACAAGGTTGCTGGCGAGAAGGCGTACACTAAGTTTCACAGATTCGAGCTGATGAGGGAGTACCTTAACAGCCTTGTAAGACGCAGAACGAGTAAAATCGAGGATGTAATCGATCTTCAGACTGCGGACGGGTACAAAATCAGGGTAAAACCCGTAGTGTTTACGGTAAAAAGGTGCAAGAGCTCACAGAAGAGGGCGATAAGAGCTATTTCAAGGCAGATTGTGGAGAGCAAGAGCTCGCTTAACTTTGTCCAGTTCCTTCAGGAATGCGTGCTGGGTAAGATCCCGTCAGAGATTTACAAGGGTGCAAAGAAGATATATCCGATCAGAAGAGTTGAGATCAGAAAAATAGAGCTTCTGAGTGAGCCAAGGACAGAGGTGGTTGCTGGATGAAGTCGATGTACGCGTTCATCGCTGAAACTTGGCAGGATGAGGAGCAGATGAAGCAGTTGATGTGGGAAAGGCTTCAGAAATGGCGAAGAGAACCAGCGATTGTAAGGATTGATAGACCTACAAGGTTGAACAGGGCGAGAACTCTTGGTTATAAGGCAAAGAGAGGAATAATAGTTGTTCGTGTTAGGGTCAGAAGGGGCGGAAGACTGCCTAGAAGGCCGAGCAGAGGAAGAAAGACGAAAAACCAGATGGTAAGCCGATTAACTCCAAAGAAAGGACTTCAGTGGATAGCAGAGGAGAGGGCAAACAGGAAGTATCCTAACATGGAAGTTCTCGGTTCCTACTGGGTTGGTGAGGACGCAAAGTTCAAGTGGTTTGAAGTAGTCCTTGTGGATCGGAGCTGTCCTGACATCATAGCCGACAAGGACTTAAACTGGATCACAAAGCAGAAGGGCAGGGTTTATCGCGGCTTAACACCAGCGGGCAGAAGGGCGAGAGGGCTACGCAGAAGAGGCAGGGGTGCCGAGAAGGTTAGGCCGAGCTACAGAGCGAACTTCAGAAATGAAAGGTAAAATCGAATGGATTAAAGTTTCGGCAGTTGTTCACTCGACTGAGAGCCGGGAGAAAGTTTCCCAGGCTATTGCCAATCTTTTTCCTTTTGAATTCGAAATTCAGGTTAGCAGGGCTTCAGGCCATTATGGCAATCCACTTGAATTTTTGGAGGTTGAGCTGAAAAATAGCTCGGAAATAAAGTCGTTCTGGAAAAATTTCGTTAAACTGCTTGAAGATCAAAGGGAGATTTTGCTGAACACACTTGATGAAAGATTGGATGCGCAGAACATTTTGCACATAAGACTTGACAAGCAAAAAGCTTATCTTGGCAAAATAGAGCTCTCAAGTGTAGATCCAATAGCGGTCAAGGTCAAACTGGTTGTATATCCAGCAAAAAGGGAAAAGGCACTGGAATTCGCAAGGGAGCTATGTTCGATTTCGTGAGATTTTGCCCGCCGAAAGTTGATCTTGGATTTGAAGGTTTCGTTGTTCTGAGCGAGAAACCCCAAAAGGAAGGATATTATGGCTACATTGTTAGGGCCGAAAACAGCAGAGAGCTGAGAGAGAAGCTTAAGGGCATCGAAAATGCCATTGTTGCCGTTGATTGCCCTTCTGGACTTTGCAAAGAGGCTGTGATGAGAAAAAAAGTTGACATACTTTTGGACAGCGAGAGAAGGGAGTTGGATTATGCAACCATAAAGCTTGCAAGCGAAAAAGATGTTGCGATAGAGTTCGGAATCTCGAAGTTTTTGTCAACAAGAGGGCTAAGAAGGTCTTTGCTTTTCGCAAGATTGAAGCAGGAGATAAAAGTGGTAAATAAGTTCGAGACTCCATTTATAATAACTTCTTCTGCGGAAAACGTCTACCAGCTCAGGACAAGAAAGCAAATCGAAAAATTCTTCTCTTATTTTGGCCTTGACGTCAAGAAGGCCAGATTCTTCGCTGAGAGAATCGTCAGAAGATACTTCGACAGTTCCTATGTTATGGACGGATTTTATGTGGAGTCCAGTGGTCCTTAAGTTCAATCCGCTTTCAAAGTTCTTTCGGAAATATTAAAATACCCGTAAACATTAATCGGACTGATGAATGAAATAACATTACCATATAAAACCCGATCCCTTTGTCCTGAGTGCTTGGCTATAATCGAGGCAGAAGTTTATCCGGAAAATGGAAAGGTGATGATAAAGAAGATCTGCAAAGATCATGGAGAGTTTGTGGATGTTTACTGGGGGGACGTAGAGCTATTTAAGAGGGCATCGAGGTTTGCAAGAGATGGAAAGGGGATTGAAAATCCCATCACCGAAAAAGGAAACTGTCCCTTTAGCTGCGGTTTGTGCGGGAATCACAAGAGTCACACAGCCTTGCTGAATATAGTGCTGACGAACAGGTGCGATTTGGCCTGCTGGTATTGCTTTTTCTACGCAAAAAGAGCTGGTTACGTTTACGAGCCAACAATCGAGCAGATAAGACAGATGGTTCGGCTTGCCAAGCAGATGAAGCCTGTAGCTTGCAACGCTGTGCAGCTTACAGGCGGGGAGCCGACGCTGAGAGGAGATTTGTTGGAGATCATAAGAGTGATTAAGGAAGAAGGCTATGATCACATTCAGCTGAACACTAATGGCATAAAGCTCGCACTTGAAAGCGATTTTGCTGTGAAGGTGAGAGAGGCCGGGGTCAACACGGTGTATCTGTCCTACGATGGTATTGATGAAAAAACCAATCCAAAGAACCACAATGAAGTCCCGAAAATTCTGGATAACTGCAGAAAGGCTGGACTTGGCATAGTTCTCGTTCCAACTGTAATAAGGAGTGTAAACGATCATCAGCTTGCGGATATAATAAGGTTTGCAGCCAAAAACGTTGACATTGTCCGCGGAGTGAACTTTCAGCCGGTGAGCCTTGTTGGGAGCATGCCGAAGAAGGAGAGAGATCAGTACAGGATTACGATTCCGGACTGTCTGAAAGCCATAGAGGAGCAGACAAACGGAGAAATTAGTAGAGACGATTTTTATCCTGTTCCCAGCGTTGTTCCCGTTTCCAGGTTCGTGGAAGCGATAACCTCGAGGCCGCAGTACGAGTTAACAGCTCATTTTGCATGCGGAATGGCTACCTATCTCTTCATCGAAGACGGAAAGATGATCCCGATTACGAGGTTCATCGATATTGCTGGATTTCTCGAGTTTCTCGATAAAAAAGCCGATGAAATTAGAGATAGCAGAATGAAATCCCTTAAAGCTTTGAAGAATGTAATAGACCTCCGGAAGTTCATAGATTCTTCCAAAGCTCCGAAGGGAATGAGCATGAGAAGCATACTATTCAATATTTTAGTAAAGCACGATTATTCCGCTTTAGGAGAATTCCACAAGAAATCCCTCTTCATCGGATTTATGCATTTCCAGGATCTCTACAATTACGACATAGCCAGAGTGGAGCGCTGCGAAATACATTATGCAACTCCTGACGGCAGAATAATACCCTTCTGCACTTTCAATGTGATCCCAGAGTATTATAGGGACAGGATTCAGGAGAAATACGGTACTCCAATCGAAGAATGGGAAAGGAAAACCGGCAGAAAGCTCAGGGACGACATATACAGGGTTGTGAGGAGACCTAGATGAGGGGTCTGTTTATAGGGAGGTTCCAGCCATACCACCTTGGACACCATGAGGTTGTGAAGAAAATCCTGAAAGAGGTTGACGAGCTGATTATCGGAATTGGCAGTGCCCAGGAGAGTCACACCCTCGAAAACCCATTTACGGCGGGAGAGAGAATCATGATGATCTCAAGGGCAATCGAGGAACTGAAAACTCGGAAGAGGGTTTACATTGTCCCCCTTGAGGACATTTACAGGAACAGCCTTTGGGTTGCCCACATATGCTCTATGACACCCCACTTTGACATTGTTTACACAAACAATCCGCTGGTCTACAGACTTTTTACCGAAGCAAACTTCAGAGTTGTTAAAACTGGCTTGGTTAACAGGCATGAGTACCACGGAACGGAAATAAGGAAGAAAATGCTCGAGGGGGATGACTGGGAGAGGTTTGTTCCCAGATCCGTTGCGGAGGTTATAAAAGAGATAAAGGGAATAGAAAGACTGAGGGAGATTGCGGGGAAGGATTTCTGATGTTTTCGATATTCTGGAACGGCATGTATTTCAATGTTATAGCCGAAGATAGAGTAAAAAGAACCTTTTTCTCGAAAAACCCAGCCTTTGGATTCAAGAGATGCGCGCTGTCCGAAAAGATCGAGAAATATTTCAGAGGGGAAAAAGTCGAATTCGATTGCGAATTCGAGCTGGATCTCCCGGAATTCACAGTCAGAGTTCTGGAAAGGGTAGCCAAAATACCTTACGGCGAAATTACGACCTATGGCATACTCGCCAAGGAACTGAATACTTCGTCAAGAGCGATTGGACAGGCCTTAAGAAAAAATCCGGTTCCAGTCCTAATTCCATGTCACAGGATCGTTGCAAGATCTGGGATCGGCGGATACTCTGCGGGTGTTGAGATCAAGAAGGCTCTTTTAAGACTTGAGGGAGTCCAGCTCCCTTAGCACTTTTTCTGCGATTTTTTGACCTAAAATCTTCTTAATTTTTGACTTGTTAGCGATAATATCTTCCTTACTCCTGATTCCCGCATTGTAGAGCTTTCTTGCCCTTACCCTGCCGATGTTGCGAATCGAAACCAAGTCCAGAAGCTCTTCCTTAACGCCGTATCTAATTCTGGTTTCAAGCCTTGGGACACTCTTGCCAAACTCTCCTGCGATTCTTGACAGAGCGTGTGAAAGCCATTCTGCTGTTTCTACTAACCTTCTGAGGTCTCCAGGGGCTATTGAATATTTCTCGCATATCTCGTTCTCATCGACCTCGTTTATCCAGTCTCTGAGACACAGAGCGGTTTTTACCTCCAAAAGAAACCATTCGTAGTCTATCGAGCCTTCGGAAGGATAATAGGTTAGTTCTTTTCTTATCTTAAAGGCAAGATCGTCAACCCAATCGTCATCTCTCCTCAGGCTTAGCCTTTCCATGTCGGGAGTCCTGCAGATAAGGTGAAGTGCCGAGAGTTCACTCAGGCTTTCAAACTTCCTTGTGGTATCGTAAAATATGAAACCCGTAAGAGGATCTATGTAGAGCTTCGAAACAATCACACCAAGTTTTTTTGGGACTATCTTATTCCCGATTTCTACCATCTCCCAGTTTTCAAGCTGCTTTATTGCTCTTTCAAGCTCAAAATCGTGAATGTCTGACTGCTTTGCAAATAGGGTGGAGTTAAAAAATTCCTTTAAACTCTTAATGTCTGTCGCAAAGCCATCACAGATCAGAGATAAACAGTGAAATCTGAGCTTGCTCTCAACTCCTAGCTTGGAGATTATCCTTTCCGGTTCACCCTCTATGTAGCTCTTAAGC
This sequence comes from Archaeoglobi archaeon, assembly GCA_004347865.1. Taxonomy (GTDB): domain Archaea; phylum Halobacteriota; class Archaeoglobi; order Archaeoglobales; family Archaeoglobaceae; genus WYZ-LMO2. Next base: position 17,151 of record QNUZ01000005.1, read on the forward strand.
ACTATATCTTTATCTTTTTTGCTAGCAACAACGATTGCCTCGCCTATCTCGTCCATTCCTGGTCTGCCCGCTCTGCCTGCCATCTGCTTAAACTCGGAGACTTTTATCCTCTTGGAATAGCCGTCATAACGGTATATGCTCCTGATTAATACCCTTTTAGCTGGCAGATTCACACCTGCTGCAAGCGTTGGGGTTGCAACAAGAATCCTGACATCTCCATTCCTAAAAGCCTCTTCGACGATTCTTCTCTGCCCGCTCAAGAGGCCAGCATGATGAAAGGCTGAGCCTTTTTTAATACATTTAGCCAGTTTTTTGCTCATTTCTCCATCATTTTCTGCTAGGATCTCCTCAGCGAGATCTTTCCCTTGGCAGTACCTTCCTGATATCTCCGAAAGTCTCTCTGCAAGTGATTCGGCAGATTTCCTTGTGGATTCAAAGACAAGAACTCCATTTCCCTCAGAAACACACTCTTCGACAACCTCTTCGAAACTCTTCTTGGCTCTGTAAACTTCGCCATCTCGGTAGATTTCTACCGTTCCTTCGCAAAGAATGCCGTAATAAAGTGGGACAGGGCGCCAGGAACTCTGAATGAACTTTGCATCCAGCCAGTCGGCTATCTCTGAGACGTTGGGTGCGGTAGCTGACAGTCCAAGAATCCAGAGATTCTGCTTCATCCTCCTCATTTTTGTGATCAGGATCTCTAGTGTGTGTCCTCTATCTTCGGAGTCTATAAGGTGAATCTCGTCGACAACTAGGCAAGTTATGTCTCTGAGCCAGAAAGCTCTGTTCCTGAGAAGTGAATCGGCCTTTTCCGCAGTAGTAACAACTATGTCTGCTTCGGCCAGGTGAGAGTCTACAGATTCGTAGTCCCCTGTGGAAATACCAATATAAACCCCGATTTTCTCCCATTTTCTGAAACTCTCAAACTTCTCGTTTGCTAGTGCCCTGAGTGGTGTGATATAGAGGCATTTTCCCCCTCTCAGAACTTCTGAAATCATTGCAAGTTCGGCTATAAGCGTTTTTCCAGCAGCAGTTGGTAATGAGAGGATGAGATTATCCCTGTTGAAAATGTACGGCAGTGCAGACTCTTGGGGAGGGAAAAGCTCCTCAATTCCATTCTCCTTTAGTATCTCAACAACGTAGCTCGATATCCTGTCTGAGAGCTCCTCGATTCTCACAGAATTTTGCTATGGGGAGAGAGAAGATAAATATAACTGAAAACCTCGCCCTTTAGGAGCCGGGGGAGCTTGGCTTTTGAACCGGCAGATGAGGGGAAGGGCGTAAAGCTCCATTTATGCTGGGAGCTCGCCTTTATAGGCGTGGCGGCTCACATCTTAATTCAGAACCTGTACCTTCTTCTGATTTCAACTGCCACGCCCTTCTTCGCTTCTACCATTTCCTTGCCGTGCATCCTTGCAATCCCAACTCCGTAGTATGTAGAGTTGTAAAAAACCACAACGTCGTTTGGCCTTATTTTTTGATCGGCAGATTCCACACCGGCACAAAAGATCGTGGTTGTAGGTTCAAATTCGGCGATCCTGATACAGTAATCCCCTCTTTTCAGCAATTCCTTTGCAAATGGAGAATATATGTCCAAGTTACCGTATCTCAGGTCAAACCTTGCTACTCTTTCTTTATTCTGGAGTTCGATCTCGGGATACTTTCCCCTAACGAAACCACCTAATTCGAAACCGAACTGATACCGGAAAGCGTGAGAAAACATCTCACTAAAGAGATCGTATTTCTCGTAGCCCTCCAGCTCTTTCTTGAGCTTTTTTAACGAACTTGAATCAAGAACGTTCCCCTCCGATGTGAACACGACATCGTGGTCCTTTAGAGCCCTCTCAACAACCTTTCGGTATCCCCCCTCTACATGTGCTACGATTTTTTCAAATTTTCCCTTCTCTACAAGCCTTGAGAGCCAGCCTGCAACAAAAGCGACTTCATCATCGCTCCAGTATCCAGTAACGGGAGTATCATAGTTCACCGCAGGATACATAAGCTCGAATTCTCTTGGGACCACGAGGGGGGATGATATTATGATCTCGTTAACGTTGACGTTCACGGCGCTTCTTATTATCCGGTGTGTCTGGGATAGTAGATATGGTTTCTTTGCTGTGCATGGTAAAAGCAGCAAAGCACGGGTTTTGGGTCGGTAACATTCCGCAATTCTGTTGAGGAAGTATTTTACCTCAAATCTGTTTAAGCTTTCCTGCGAGTTGAAGTAGCACGTCGATCTTCTGAATCTCGGAAAACAAACACCATGCTCAAGGTCTGAAAACCTTAATAATGCTGTGAGTTCTGGGTTTAGCTTGGTCTTTGCCTCTACATAGTTCCTCAGCTTTTCTTCTTCGATCAGAATCCTGCATTTCTGTACTTCCATTCTTAGCTGCTCAGTATTGTGTCCAGCAACTATCCTGAGTATTTCTTCTCTTTTGAGCTCGTTTAACTTTTGTCCTCTGCAGAATTCGCACCTGCAGGGGAATTCCGTCATCCTTTCGAGTCTCAATTCAATGTCTCCCATGTAATAAATTCCGTTGTAGGCCTTCGCTATTGCCATGATGTTGTCGACCAAGTCAGCCCCCAAATACACAAGCAGAGAAACGTTCACAGGTTCGGCATATGCAACAGCATAGATCGGCCTATTACCTCTGAGCTCCGAGAAGGATTCAGCGATCTCTCTGGGAGACATGGCCTGCAAACCAGATAGAATTTCAACATCTCCGGATGGCTTGAGATCCTCGTAAATCTCTGGAAAGATTTTCTTCACCGCGTATGGGGCTTTTCCGAAATCTATTTTTTTCAAAAGCTCTTCTTCGAGCATTGCAGGGGTTTTCAAGATAAGACCGTTAACTTCAAAAACCCCAAGTCTCGCAAAACCGTCCCTTTTTTCAGTGTAGAACATATTCGCATTCTCCAGGAAGGTCCTTTACGAAATCCTTCCATCTCCCGGAAACGTGAACAACAAACTTTTTGTCATTCAAACAGCGCATGAAATCCCTTAGATTCTCCACAGCCATCTCCAAGGCTTCTTTTTCTATGAATTCGGCTTCTGGTATCTCTGCATGTCCTGCAGGATAGCTTTCCAGAAGTTCTGCTGGCACAGGCCCAAATACAGGGCGAACGTAAATATCGGCTAGTACTCCGAGATCTGTTGATATCACTATCACTTCTTTTTCGAAATCCAGCTGTTTAACGGACTCCAGATGTCTTTTTACTGCCGGCCTCATTAGAGTCTCGATACCGCAGTAAAGGAATCTCTTTTTTATCCGTGGATCTGAATCCTCTAAAAGCGGCGAATAATCTTTAATCTGCCTCCACGCGCTTATGAGGTTTGGATGGGCCCTGATTCTCTTCTCGACCAGTTCAAAAAGTGAGCCCTCTTTTATAGCATTTTTTATGGTTCTTATTTCGGAAAAGGTTACGTAGAGGTTATGTTCTGCAAGAAATATCTCCCTTTCAGCCTTTTCAAGCTCTCTAACCTCCTCAGGATCCATCTTCGAGCAGTTCGGGCAGTTGCACGGAAAATATTGTAAATCCGATAGCTTTTTTGTTCCATAGACCGTTAGATACCGGTCATCTTTGGCATAAAGAGCGTAAGCTGCTGAATCAAAAAGATCGCATCCCAGTGCTACTGCCATTGCAAGAACCATGGGATGTCCGCAGCCAAAGAGGTGAACAGGTTCAACTCTAAGAACAGACCTTACCTCCAGAATAATTCTTACGAGATCCTTAAACCTATATGCATCCATAAGAGGAACCACGGCGCCGATTGCATAGACGTCTCCGCCAATCTCCTTGGCTTTTTTTGCACTCTCGCGCCTTAATTCCATGTGAGTTGAGCCTTGAATCGGCAAAACTAAGGACGAAATACCATTGAGTTCTTTTGCCTCTCTTTCTCTCTCGATTGTAATTTCAAGATCTTTTCTTGCAGTCTCATAATCTGCATCAGGCGGTGTTGGGATGTCCAGAGGGATTATAAAGTCAGACCCAATTTCTTTCTGGAATTCCAGGATTTCTCTGTTTGAAACTTCAACGTCACCGTAAACCATTAACTGATAACTGCCACTGTCCGTCATTACTGGCAGATCTGTCCGGAGTATTCTATGAACACCTTTACTCACAGCTTCTTCCGCGAGGGTTCTGTAAATGATGTAGGCATTCGTAATTAATGCCTGAGCCCCAAAATTTTTCATTTCGTCTGGAGGGATGAAAGGGATGTTGGGATTTATCACAGGCAGAACAGTAGGGGTTTCAATTCTACCATGCGGCGTTTCAATTCTGCAAATTCTCCCCATTGCATCTTTTGCAATTATTTCAAACTCCATAAAATTGCTTTTTTTCAATGCAGATAATCGTTTCGAAAGGACGCTCGAAAAGACTTTAATCCTTAAAATGCACGAAGTTCAATGGAAGCCGGTAGGGTAAGGGAAATTTCCACCTCCATGATCAGAAGGATGTTCGAAATCGTTGAAAAAGCCAAAAGAGAGGGAAGAGATATAGTTAGCCTCACAATTGGTGAACCAGATTTCTCTACACCGAAAGAGGTTATAGAACGAGCTTGCAGGGCTATGCGCGAAGGATTTACTCATTATACTTCGAATCTGGGCATTGAAGAGCTTAGATCAGCTATTGCAGAAGAATACGGCGTCTCAAAGGATGAGGTTATGGTAACGGCGGGTGGTAGCGAGGCATTGCTGAATGCCAGTTTAGCCTTTATAGAGGAGGGAAGCAAGGTTGTAATCCCATCTCCATCGTTTTTGAGCTACTTTACATATGCAAAAATATGCGGTGCAAGAGTTAGCGAAATTAGAACTCATGAAACTGGATTTGTTCCAAATCCGGAAATTTTTGCAGAAATTATGGATAGAAATGTTAGTGTGGTCTTTTTGAACTATCCAAACAACCCCACCGGGGCTGTAATCGACAGAAGATCTGCAGAGGAGATTGTAAAAATAGCTGCAGATTATGGAGCGGTAGTTATAAGCGACGAAATTTACGACAAGATTTACTACGACAAAAAGCCCGTTTCGCTTGTTAATCACGAAAATGTCGTCGCAGTCAACGGTTTTTCAAAGTCACTGGCAATGACTGGATGGAGGATAGGTTTTGTCATCGCTGAGGAAACGCTTTTGAACTCGATGCTGAAGATTCACCAGGTAAATGGAGTCTGTGCACCGGCTTTTGCTCAGAAGGCAGTTGCTGAAGTTATGCTGAGCGGGGAATTCAAAAGACTGGTTTCCAGCATGGTATCAGAATTCAGAAAACGGCGAGATTTTGTTTACGGAGAGTTGAGTAAGCTCTATTGGACTGTGAAGCCCGAAGGAGCTTTTTATATGTTCATGGACGTAAGGGAAAACTGCATCAAGTTTGCGGAAACTCTGATTAGCTACGGGGTTGCCGTCACGCCCGGAACAGCATTTGGAAGTTGGAATGAGAACTTCGTTAGAATAAGTTACGCGAATTCCATGGAAAATCTGAGAAAGGCTGTTGAGAGAATTAAGGGATACTATGATAGTAAGGAAGCTCATGGAAGATGATCTGGTGGACGCTGTGCGTATAATTGCCCTTTCTTTCGAAAGAGAGCTTATTGCAATCTTTAAGGATGTGGACATTGCAAGGGATATCGCGACAGAATTTTTCAGGGTAAATAGGGACGGCTGTTATGTGGCTGAAGAGGGGAGGGTAGTAGCCTTTGCTTGGCTTATCAAAGAAAAGCCGAAGATTTTTAAATTTTTAAAATCCCAGATGAGTTTTTTTGATGGACTTAGATCGTATATACTTCTCAGATTTTTCTTAAGGAGACCGAAAAAAGGTGAGGGTTTTCTGGTATTCATCGCGGTTTCGCCCCTCAGAAGAGGCTCCGGAATAGGCACCCGATTCATGAATGAGGTTGTGTCCATCGCCAGGTCCGAAAAAATTAATACCTTAAAGTGCATGGTTCCAGCAGAAGGCGATGCATTAATATTTTTCAAAAATTTGGGTTTTGAGATAAATGGAATTTTTGAGAACAAGCTTGCGGAAAAATATTTCTCTTGCAGGAGTTGGGTTCTGTTGTGCAAAGATTTATCAGCATGAGACCAAGTCAAATTTCATGCAACCTGTAGGAGTCCTTCTGATAAGCGCTTTCTTTATCTTTACAGCTCTGGTTTGCATATCCGGTGGGCTCATGATGCTGCTACTTGAGGAGCAGATTAAGCCTTTGATTTTAGAAGAATTTAGAAAGGTGGCAGAGATTTACAACATTTCTGAGGAGATTTTAAACGAGATCTATTTTACAGTCTCGTTTTGCGTTATACTTATCGGCCTTGTATACCTTTTGGATGGCGTTGGACTTTTTATGTTGAAAAACTGGGCTAGGTATCTGGCAATACTTCTCTCTCTGTTTCAAATGCTCTACTCAACCCTGTTGATCTACTCCGACCCATTTGCAATTATATACACAGGTATAAGTGTGTTTGTGATCTGGTACTTGCTCAGGAAGGACATTTCCGAGCTATTTGGGGGAAAGAAACCAAGCATAGAGGAGCGTATTCTGGGTCAACGATAATTATCAATCTTGCCAAAAATCCGCATCAAATTCGGCGAAAGTATTAAATAACCTACCGGCAAAATTTTTTGCCGACGGTCATAGGAGCGGGGGAAACACCCGGACTCATTCCGAACCCGGAAGTTAAGCCCCGTTCCGTTCCGCGTTGTACTGGGTTCCGAGAGGTCCCGGGAAGCGCGGAAACTGTCGGCTTTTTGCTGTATTAAAAAGGAAAAATTTTTTGTTTGAGAACCCCTCTAGAATTCATGAGACTCCTGAGCGTGTTAATAGCTTCAGCATTAATACTCTGCTGCGCGGAAAGGGCTGAAATACCAAAGAGTCCAGAACTGTACATTAGTGTTCCCTTTTCGTATTTCCCTTCACAATACACGTGCGATGGCGAGGACATTTCACCACCAATCGAAATTTACGGTGTAAGGGAAGATGCAAAGAGCTTGGTGATTATCCTGGATGATCCCGATGCTCCTCTTGGTGTTTTTACACACTGGATTATCTGGAATATCCCTCCGGAAACGAATAAAATTCCCGAGGGCATCCCAAAGGAACCCGTAATTGAAAAACCAATCAGAGCCGTGCAGGGCAAAAACGACTTTGGAAAAATTGGTTACAACGGCCCCTGTCCACCAAGCGGAATCCATAGATATCGTTTTAAGCTTTACGTTCTTGACACGACTTTGGACTTGAGCTCTTCTGCCAACAAGGCGGATCTCGAGAAAGCGATGAGAGGACACATTTTGCAGTTCTCAGAATTTACTGCTGAATTCGGGAGGACGAAATGAGGATTTCGGTTAAAGTGAAACCGAGTGCAAGGGAAACGAGAGTAGAAAAATCGGGGGAAGAATACTTGGTATCAGTTAGATCCCCTCCTGTGGAGGGAAAAGCAAATGCTGAGCTAATCGAGGCTTTAGCCAAATATTTTGGTGTACCAAAATCCAGAATAAGGATAGTTGCTGGACAAAAATCAAGGAAAAAAATTGTGGAGATAGACTAATCGAGTTCGAGTTCTTTCAGTTTCTCTGTACTGGGGACCCCGTTTATCCACTTTCTGTACTCGTAATACTCCTGAACCTGCTTTTTCACGTCAGGAACGTTCCCCGCACTGCCCCCTTCTAAAGGTTGCAGAACAACCTGCGGAAGTCTGTCATCTTCTGCCCTGATTCCGCATTTCAGGTTGTAAAGCCTCTTGAGGGTAAAAATCCTCTCCCCTGTTTTTGCCAAGCTATCGATATTGTAATCAAAGCCTGTTGCAAATTTGAGCATATTTGCGAGCATCGTTGGAGTTACGGGCATAAAAGCGCACATAGTGACGGCGTTGAAGAGTTCGGTGAAGTTCTGAACTTTGGCAACAAGAATACCCTTTCCATCATTTGCGAATCTGTCGTTTGAGATTATCCCATACTCTTCAATGACCTTCCCCATTTCGTATAAGTACATCTGATGCGGAAGGTGGCATGCACCCCTTATGTGTACCGCATAGGCGCATGCAAGAGAGGCGAATGCCCTTGCATCGTGCATGGGAATTTCAAGCCCTTTGACGTGTGCTCCCCAGCCCTTAACGTTATACTTCTCCTCCAGGAATTTGACTCCCTCGGCGAGTTCTGCACCAACACCCTTCTTGAATGCTATCTCCTTTACGAGTTCTTTTACTCTTTCGCTGTCTCCCCACTTGATCCTGAAGTTTCCTTTGCCCTTTTCGGTCAACCACATTGCAAAGGCTATCGAGACTCCAGCGGAAATTGTATCCAGACCGAGGTCATTGCACATATGGTTCAGCTCAACAATGGCCTCAAGGTTGTCGTTAAGCTGGAGCGAACCGAATGATGCTACAGTTTCGTATTCAGGACCGTGAATCTTCTTTCCTTTCAGTTCCACCACTCTGCCGCATCTGACTATACAGCCTAGGCAGCCGTCGTTGCCCTTGAGGATCGAGCTTGCCATTGCGGAACCGGAGATATTTGGTGCTGACGGAAACTGTCCTTGGGAGAAATATTTAACAGGCAAGTCTCCAAAAGCTTCTGCATTCTCAACGTAGCCCGATGTGCCCAGTTCTTTGAACATGCTGCATGTAAAATCGTTGTTTATGGCCTCTATAAACTGAGACACAACTTCCTTAAATTTTTCGCCATCAGCGAGCTTGATTTCCGATTTTTCGCTGGGATCATAGCAGACAGCGATGCCTTTCAGCTTTTTTGACCCCATTACAGCTCCTATCCCCGTTCTGCCGGCATGTCTTGAGTTATCCACCTGAATGCAGGCATATTTCACCATGTTCTCTCCTGCTGGGCCTATAACTGCGGTGGAAGTCCTCTTTTCGCCCAAATCTTTCTCTATCGTTTCCTGAGCCTCGTAGCACCCCTTACCCCATATCCCGGTGGCATCCCTCAGCTCAGCACCATTTTTGTCTATTTTCAGATAAACTGGTTTATCGCTTTTGCCTTCGATTATCAAACCATCCCATCCCGCGTATTTTAGAAATGGTGCCATTTTTCCTCCGGAATTCGACTCGCCCCAGATCTTGGTATGCGGACTCCTGGCACAGAACGCCAGCTTGCTCGTCGCCGGGGCAGGGGTTGCTGTTAAGGGTCCGGTCATGACTACAATCGGATTCTCGGCCGAGAATGGATCCTTTTCGTAAGTCTTCATCTGATAATGAATCCTTATTCCCATTCCAGCTCCGCCAACAAAAAGCTTAGCATCATTTTCATTCATTTTCAAAACCGAAGTGCTTCTATCTGAAAGATTAACCCTCAGGATCTTTTCGCAGTATGCGAACATCTTCCTCCCCCCTTAGAAGTCTATTCTTCTTCCCTCAAAGGCACATTCATATATCCTCTTGGTCTGGTCGTAATCTGGAATTCTCGGGCTCATTCCAAGGCTGGAATCGTTCAGCGTGTTCATCACCAGGCTTTCAAGACTCTTCTCAAAGCTTTCTCTGCTAATCACTTCCGAAAGCTTCGTTGGCAGTTCAACTTTCTTCATCAATTCAAAGATTTTGTCTATAAACCTTTCAGCGTCTCTTAGCCCTAATTTTCTAGCAAGGGCATCCATTCTGGTTTTTGCATCGCTCTTCAGATAAAACTGCATAACGTACGGCAGAAATAGCCCGACGCACAATCCGTGATGCTGTTTGAAAATAGCTCCAAAGGTGTGCCCCAGCGAGTGTACCAGACCAACCTGAGAATTTCCAAAACCCAAGCCCGCCATGGTTGCTGCAATGTGCATTTTTGCCCTCGCTTCGGCGTCACCCATATAAGACCTCTCTAGGTTATTCATTATAATTTCGATGGCTTTTTCGCAGAGTGCATCGCTGAACTCGTTTCTCCACACAGACACGATTCCCTCTACCGCATGGGTCAAAGCGTCAAGTCCAGAACCCGCAATTAGCCTTTTCGGCATCGTGGCAACCACTCTGTAGTCGAGAATGGTCACATCTGGAACGATTTCCTTGTTTGCTGGGGTTAGCTTTCTGTGCTCGGCTTTATCTGTGAGAACGGAAGTCCAAGTCACGTCCGCACCGGTTCCGCTTGTTGTCGGTACTGCGATCAGCTTCGCCTTCTTCGTGTAACCCAGCTCGAAAAGATCCGTGAAAGGAGTAATTGCAATGGGATCGATGTCCACTTCCATGAGCACCCTTGCAGCTTTTGCAACGTCCATAACGCTTCCACCGCCAATTGCAACAATCAGCTGGGGCTGAAGATCTCTGGCAACCTTTGTGCATTTGAGTGCGGTTTCGATGCTTGGTTCCGGTTCTACGTCGCTGAAAACCTCTATTTTCTCGGCCTTAAGGTAACTTTTAACCATGTCAACGAATCCAAGCTTTGTAATTGATTCGTCCGCCACTATAAGAACTCTACTTGCTCTCTCCCCTTCCAAGAAAGATAAAGCATCGTCTCCGTATACTATAAACCTCGGCGAGACGAAGGTCCACATAATCCAACCCTAACTTTCAATAGGAACGGAAGACATCAGCTGGCTGAACCTATTCACGGTTGCGGTGTTTCTCATCATGTAGCCCAGATCTCCCTTAAGTTTAAGCTTTCCTCTCATGATCTGGGTCGTTGGATCGACTTTGCCCAGCACAATCTCCTTGAATGCAGAAAAAGGACCGCTTAGGATAAATCTCGGATTCTTTACATCTCCGGGAGCAACAGGCTCAGAATGCCTCATCTCCCCGTGCCAGAAATCCAGCCATATATAGGTCGCAGCACCTTTTATGTCCTCGAACTTTATTTTGGCAACCTTTTTTGCCATCTCCTCCAGATTGAGCTTCGAAGGATCGATATCCTGATCTATTTCCAGCCCGAGCATCTTGGCAAATTTCTCAGTGGGTGTTCCCTTGTACCCGGCTCTTCTCTCCTTCGGGATTGCAGCCAGCATTGAAATTAATCCTCCAAGAACCTTTGGTTTCTGAAACTCCTTCAGAGCCTCCTGATCTATTTCAACTATGCACAGGTAATCTCCTTCCCAGTTTGCGGCAACCTTCTTGTAGAGTTCGTCGCTATTGACCCTCTTTTTAAGTTCATCTAACCACTCCTTGGATGGAAAAACAACTGCCATGTTTGTTAGTAAACAAACCAAGTATTTTAATCTATCGATAGTTAAAAGAAAATCGAGCAATTAATTATTGCTTACTTGGAGGGATTTTTAGCCTTTTCGCTCCCTTCTAAATGCATCTATGCCCGTGATCGCCCTTCCGAGAATGAGCGTGTGGATGTCGTCAGTGCCTTCGTAGGTGTACACACTCTCTATGTTCGCCATGTGCCTTATCGGCGA
>QNUZ01000050.1 GCA_004347865.1 Archaeoglobi archaeon
AGGGGGCAACTCCTGGGGAGGGATAGGGGTAACGGGCTGAAGACCCAGCCCGTGGTCTACCGCTGGACGAATGGAGCGGGGTGGGTGAAAACACCCACCAGCTGTGAAGTGATGAAAATGAAGGCGGTAAACCACGAACCCGTGATCCGCCCTGAGGGAACCCTCGCCCTTCAGGGCGGGGAGGAGGTCAGATCTTTTGGAGAAAGATTTTTAACCTTTCAGAGAAGTGTAATACCGCCCGTCAGCCATGCGTCCCATGATAGGAAGATGATTGGGAAACCACACGACGGGCTACATCCGTGAAAATATGGAGACTCTGGAAGACATCAGGAGGGAAATTTTAAATTGCAAGAAATGCCCTCTGCATCTAACAAAGACGAATTATGTCCCCGGAACCGGCACCGGCGGTTCTGGAATCGTTTTCGTTGGGGAAGCACCTGGCAGGGAAGAAGACCTAAAGGGAGAGCCTTTCGTGGGAAGTGCCGGAAAGCTTCTCACCGAACTTATGGCCTCTGTAGGGCTAACCAGAGATGAGGTGTTTATATGCAACGTTTTGAAGTGCAGACCGCCAAATAACAGAGATCCCCTGCCCGAAGAAGTTGAAGTATGCGGGGGTTATCTAGTACGGCAGCTCAACGTAATAAAACCGAATCTCGTTGTCTGCCTAGGCAGACATTCTGCGAGCTTCATATTTGATTTCTTCGGATTGCAATTCAGCTCGATTACGAAGTTAAGCGGTAAGGTTTTTGAAGCTGAGAAGTGGGATAAAAAAGTCAAAATTCTGCCTTTATACCATCCCGCAGCAGTTCTCTACAGACCCCAGCTTCGAGGAGAATACGAAGCGCATTTCAGGCTAGTCGGAGAACTTTGTGGAAAGACCAAGAAACAAAAAACACTTCTGGACTTCTGAGCTATCTCTTAGCAATTCGAACGAAATTTTCCAAAATCTTTAAACCCGTATCACCACTTTTCTCTGGGTGAAACTGAATGCCGAAACAATTCCCAGACTCTATCGCAGATGCAAATTTTATCCCGTAGTCAGTCTCCGCCACTATGAACTTCTCGTCAGTTTTAACGTAGTATGAGTGAACGAAGTAAAACATGCTCCCATCCTCAACTCCGTCAAATAGATCTGACTCCCTCCTAATTCTAAGCTCATTCCATCCCATGTGTGGGATTTTACCCACAAATTTCGGGAATCTAATGACTTCACCAGGAATGTAGTTCAATCCCTCATGAACACCGTTTTCAAAACTTCTCGTGGCAAAAAGCTGCATACCCAAACATATGCCCAGCTTTGGTACATCAGGAAACTCGTATTCCTTACTCCTCAATTTATCTATGGCCGACTTAAATGCCCCAACCCCAGGAAAAACTATGCCAGACGCTTTCTTTATTTGATCTGGATCCGAAGTTATTACCGTCTCAGCTCCAACTTTACTAAGTGCATTGTAGACGCTCCTAAGATTTCCAACACCATAGTTTATGATCGCAATCATTGAATTCCGTCCTTCCCAGACTTTAAAACGTTATTCCCGCCATACAAAAATTAACAAGAATTTATAAAAAAGTTTGTCTTCTAATGGCAGCTTTCCAGCTGAATTCTGCCAGCCTTATCATAAAGCACGGTGCAAACTTGCGTACCCGCTTATAAGTGTACGTCATCCCTTCTGGAAACTTTGACTGCATCCTTTGGATTTAATAGCCCTTTGTTCCTAACAGGTTGCCAAATAGTATCTCAAGAGTCAATTACTCTAAAACTGCTGGCTTAGGCTCAAGTTCCGAAGTTAACAGTCCTGAGAAATTATAAAAATGGGTGCCCAGAAAACCCAGAGCTAAAGCTCTGGG
>QNUZ01000051.1 GCA_004347865.1 Archaeoglobi archaeon
AGTCTCCATTCTCCTGTGCAATGTTCTTGGGGTAGCCGACCTTAACGACTGAGACTCCCACACTATAAAGCCACTCAACAGCCCTTCTAACTCCTGAATCAACATATGACTTTACCTGTCTCCTCCACCTGGAGTACATAGTTCCAAGCCTTCTAGAAGTCCTCAAACCGTATTTGTTCAGCATGGACTGGTACTCAGCGATCCTCAATCTCCAATAGTTGCTACAAAGTAGCTCCTACTCCACAGCTTCTCACGGGTAGCTCTAGTTCTTAGCTCCGGGAACCTCTGCAGTATTCTCCTGGCACTCTTGCCCTTAAGGTGGTTCACAACGTAGGCTGGAGAGTGCCTCGGAGGGCATAAAGCAAACACATGGACATGGTCGGGCATAACCTCCAAGGCCAATGGTTCGCATTCCAACTCTCTGAGTATATTCAAGACCACTCCAGTGAACTCAGCAAAATGATAACCACACCAGTATTTAGCATATCTAGTGCTTCTAGGTCTCATCCGCTCTAGAGATTCGCCCTCCAAGGCACTCTCCCAGAATATATTAAAGGATACATAATACATATCTTATAAATATTTTTCTCTCCCCATCCCCGCCCTGAAGGGCGAGGCTTTCAGAGTAAGTAAATAACTTTCGAGACAATGGCGAGAAGCCAACTTAAGAATATAAATACAAAAAACAGATATACATACTTACCCGCCCTCCCTGAGAGTTTCTCGATTTCATCCCCTAAGCTACCCAGTACCTTGGCCCTTACCAACGATTCAGAGTATCTGAAATCAACCGATTCGAATTCGGCTTTTTTGCATGCTTCCAATAACTGCTCAAATAGCTCCTTATCCCTCTTGCTTCCGCCCGCCGGTCTGTAAGACTCCTTTACCCTTATACCTGTTTTTGAATGATTGTCCGTCGAACATACAATCGCTGTAAAACCCAATTCACTAAATCTTCGCTCTACCATCTCTCTAAATTGAGGCTCGACGTTGTTTGAGTCAAAAACAACGATTGCGTACTTTAAAGAGCCGTAATCAAGAAGAACCGCTGAGACGTATCTCGAAATACTGTCGGTTTCCGCACTTATTTTTACAAAGGCTCCCTTTACATTGTCTGAAGGTTCCGAATGCATGACTTCGGCTTTTCTGACCAGCTGCTCGATTTCCCTGACCTCTTCTGCCTCCAAGTCCCCGAAGAAGTTTGCATTGTGGCAGTCTACGACGAAGTTTTCTGACTCCACAATAAAGTCGTCGATTCTTTCCTTTCCACTAACAAAGATCAGTCTTTTTTTGTCAAATGGTAGGCAGTAAATTCTGAAATTCTCACTTTCTAGCTCGAATGGTCTCATCGGTTTAAGCTCAACGCCATTGCAGCTCAGTGCTTCGCGAATGCGCAAAACATCCTCCTCCGAAACCGGGTCTCTCCCGTGAAAAGTTGGGGAATGGATGTATACTGTATTCGGGAGATCAAAGAGATTCACAAGTCTGGCCCCTCCGACATTCCTAAACGGACCGGGATGGAAGTCCGTAGAAACCAGTCTGAAATCGTTCATTCTTAAGCACTTTACTCTTCCCTCAAATTCCTCAGAGTTTCTTAAAAGAATTTCTTCAGCGTATTTCGCCTCTTCTGTAAGCCAGAATTTAACGAATCTCTCCGCAAACTCCCTCATCGTAGAATTCTTTATTCTAACCTCCATCAGCTTCAAGAACAGGTAGAAAAGGGCGGAGGAGATCAATATTGATACTATCGAACCCGGTTCGAGGATTAAATACGGAATGGACGAAACTGCAGCTGCGGGAATGAAA
>QNUZ01000052.1 GCA_004347865.1 Archaeoglobi archaeon
AGGGGGCAACTCCTGGGGAGGGATAGGGGTAACGGGCTGAAGACCCAGCCCGTGGTCTACCGCTGGACGAATGGAGCGGGGTGGGTGCAAATCGCACCTACCGGCTATGAAGTGATGAAATGAAGGCGGTAAACCACAAACCAATGATCCGCCCTGAGGGAACCCTCGCCATTTATGGCGGGGAGGAGGTCAGAGAAAGACATCCTGTCAACCAATAGTGAGCTACTCCACGACTGAAGTCGGGAGCTTCCGGCGTTAAGGATGCTTTACGCCCTTCCCCCTCGTCTGCCGGTTCAAAAGCCAAGACCTCTTTAACACAGAACCATTTAAACCATTCATCCCGGGGCTAAAGCTCTGGGTTTTCTCGGCACCCATTTTTATAATTATTAAGATTTTTTAAGATGTCTGGTTAGAAAGCCCGATCCTAATTAGGTTTTGACCCATTCAGCCGAAGAGTGCCTTTCTCCGAGAACGAACATGTGTTCTTTATGGAAGGGGTCGAGTCTGCCGCTTTGGAGAATCCTAAAGCTCTTCGAAAGCTCTTCCAAGACATTTCCAAAAACTTGCTCGGCTTCTGCAGTTGAATCTATGCTCTTTGCCTTTACCATAATTAAAATTCTTCCCCCACTCTTAAGAAAGAAGTCAGAGTTCAATTTCAGTATCTCGACCTGGTTTTTCTGCGATATGTCTTGGTAGATTAAGTCAACTTTCTCGACAATTCCACTGTATTTCCACGGTTTCGACGCGTCACCGAAAATCGGTATTATGTTCTTTCTACTCCTGACCAACTCTAAAAGCTTCTTAAATGGTTTTGCGGAGTACTCTACTGCATAGATGACCCCCTCATCCACCACATCCGCAAGGTGACTTAGAGTTGTTCCACTTGCCGCACCGAGGTAAAGAACTTTCTCATCTCCTTTTAGATCTATCTCGTATCCCTTTACGAGCATTGCTGATAGTTTACTCCTCCAAGGTATCCACTCTCTGTATCTTTCGCCATCTTGCTCGAAAATACGCTCTCCGTAATGGCTTCCGTACCTACTTTTCGTTGCCGGAACATTTCCGAAAAATTTTACGTTCCTCATAGCCTTCTAAGCTCCTCAAACTTTTTTCTCACGACCTCGGAGAGATTTTCCTCGAGCTCGCCCCTGAACAAATCTATCTTCGAAGCAATTGAAATCTTTGAAGCCAAAAACCGCGCCATCTTACCCCTTTTGTTCTTCGGAAGACTCCTAATGAATGGATGTGTAAATATAATCCCATGTTTTGGAACTTTGGCTTCTTTACCTTTCCTAATTCTCGCAAGAGCCTTGTAAAGGCTTCTTTCAGCACCTACTATCTGAATTTTACTTGCTGGAGCTTTCGCAAGGTTTTCAAGACTGCCAAATTTTTCCATAAGCTTCGCCCCTATCTTGGCTCCGGCCAATTCTGTGAGGTTTGGCGCAATTCTCTCCATAATTGCCTCTATTTCTTCTTCAATTCTCTTCCTAAGATTTTCGAGGTTTGATATGCTCTCAGCAAACTTTTCCTGAATTTCGGTTTCTCTTATCTCTTCCAGTTCCTCTTTTTTTCCATTCAGAGCATTTATTGCCTCCTCAACTTCCTCAAGAGCTTTGACGAGCGCGATTACGTATTTATCGTCACTACTCAATTCTTTCTCAACTTTTTCCTCTGCAACCTCTATTGCTGTTTTCCTAAGCAA
The DNA here is from genome assembly GCA_004347865.1 of Archaeoglobi archaeon. GTDB lineage: Archaea > Halobacteriota > Archaeoglobi > Archaeoglobales > Archaeoglobaceae > WYZ-LMO2. The sequence continues at coordinate 1,703 of QNUZ01000052.1, forward strand.
CTCGTAGTAATTTCTCCCAAATATCTGTATACCTACTTCCGAAAGATTGAAGGGTAGCGGATTGGGATTGCTTGCCGCTTCAAATGATTTTTTCAGATTTTCCGAAATCACAACTCCCCCATCAAATTTTCCGAACCATAGATTATAGCACAATTTCTACACACCTCCTTCTTCTCTTGATTCATGTCCTCGTATTTTATTATCTCTGTTTCGGTCCAGCATATCACAACTGAAGGTCTCGTCCTTCGAGGTGTGGATGATAGAAAAGCCTATTATGACTGTAATCCCAGCTTCGGAGTGTCCTGGAATGCAAACCTTAGGGATGCTGGCATTGAATTTCTTCTGTATTTGTCTCATACTCTCCGGAGGCACGAAAACCATGGAGAGGGATAAGATTAAGAGAACGAGCGTAGTGGAGCTTAGCTGTTCATAGTCTCCGCTAAGTTTAAGACCCATACTTATTTAAAGCTCTTCCACCATTTCTGTTTTGGATGGTGAGGCTTTCAGCTGTAATTGAAGCCCTTTCCGAGATGCTGTCTGGAAGAACAGTTGTTAGCAAGGAGGAATTGGAAAGAAAGGCAATACGCTCTGCTTTAAAAGTCCTCGGATTAAAAATGAGTGGTTTCACCGAAGAAGACCTGAAAGAGGTTGTCCTGAGCCTAATTGAAACTCCAATATCGATAAGATCAGCCCACTTCCCCGAGAAAATCTTGATAGATGGGGTCCAGTTCTACCATCTTCACACGAAAAGACCAGATATTAGAGAGCTCGAGATCGCCTACGCCGAGTACATAAAGTCAAAGTCTTTTCTTGAAAGATTGGGGAATACTATGCTTTCAGCTGACAAATTTTTTGAGGAGTACAGGCAAGAGGGATATTTTCTACGCTTCTACGAAGCGGATAAAAGATACGCTGTATTCTTTTCGACCATAACAGATCTGGGTGAAGATTCGGGTTTGCATTTGCAACTTGCCAGCGAATTCGACGGAGAATACGTTGTGATCGTCCAAACCGAAGAAAAGCCGGATGAATTCGTAAAATTTTTCAAACTTCATTCGGAGGAATTCAAGAGAGGTAATACCAAAGTTTGGGTAGCAAATCCAGAGGAGTGGACTATAGACCCGTTTATAGGATATCCAAGGGATTTAAAGCTTTTAAAAAGATTCAAAAATCCAAAAACGGCTAGCCAGATTGAGTCGCTCTGGCGCGGAAAGGTGGAGGAGATAGACTAGTCCTTTAAAAGCTCCAAAGCCTCTTTAACTTCTGCATTCTCGTGAACAATCATCGAAATGGCTTTCGTCATCCTCGTAGGGTCTCTAGACTGGAATATGTTCCTTCCTATTGCAACACCCCTCGCTCCAGCATCCATCGCCATTCTCACCATATGGAGAAGCTCCTCGTCACTGTTCATCTTCGGACCGCCTGCAATCACAACAGGCACAGGACAGCCCTCTACGACTTTTCTAAAACTTTCAACATCACCTGTGAAGTTTGTTTTGACGATGTCAGCACCCAGTTCCGCACCAACCCTAGCAGCCAAGCTTACGGCCTTAGGGTCATATTGATTTACCTTTTCGCCCCTTGGGTACATCATTGCCAGAAGCGGCATTCCCCATTCGGTGCAGATTTTCGATATCTCCCCCAAACTTTTCAGTTGATCGGCCTCTGTTTTGCTTCCGATGTTTACATGAATACTAACTGCGTCGGCTCCAAGCTTTATGGCTTCTTCAACCGTGCATACTAGAACCTTTTCATTGGGATCGGGCGAAAGACTGGTTGAACCACTAAGGTGGACGATTAGTCCAACATCTTTACCATAACCACGATGTCCAAAAGCAACAATCCCCTTATGGAGAATAACAGCATTGGCTCCTCCTTCTGCAACTGCATTAATGGTCTTTGCCAGATTTACAAGCCCCTCTATTGGACCCATGGACACTCCATGATCCATTGGCACAATTACAGTATTTCCTGTATTTCTGTTTATAACTCGCTCTACTCTGATCTTTTTTCCAATCATGCTATTGAGTTTCAAAGTGGCAATATAAATCTTTCCGTTCAAAAATTTTTATAACGATACGCCAACACATCTCTAATCTGAACTCGCTTCTTTGGTTAGAACAATCTGGGTTACAACCCCTATCACGCCCATAACTAACCAGAGCAGGAAGAGAAGAGGAGAGGAGAATGCAACAGATAGGGCGTTTCTGGGATCCAAGAGAAACTCATAAACAGTTCTGCCGGAAACCAGCATTTCTACAGCAACAGTAATCGCCGTTGCACCTAGAAACGCTGTTATTATTGTAATCAAAGCTCGCTCAAGAAAGAGAACCAAAATGCCGCACAGAAAGGCGAATACATAAGAATAAAGCATTTTTTCCGGTAGTAGAGAACTCAGGAACATATACCCGATGACAATACCTGTAATAAACAGTCCAGCACTATGAAAGAGCCAGAAAATTACCGCAAGAACAACTCCTGCCGCTAAGTAGGTTATTAGGGATGGTGCCCCGAAAAGTAGCAGAGAGATATAGTAACCAAGGATAATCCCCACCGCGAATCCTATCACAGCACTGTAAATCTTAAAAAGCTTGTATCCTGCAAAACCAACAATCAGACCGCCAAATATAAGGATGGTCACGATGAGAAAGGGATTGTACATCGCGGTGTTTATGGTCTCCATCATGCCATCCATAAATTGTGATAGCGATTCTATTTATAAAATTTCCGATTAACGGTTCTTTGATTCTCCATGAACTATCGCAGATGCTATTAGGTGGGCAATTCTCAAAGCCTCGGGAATTTTACCTCTAAAAACGTTTTCCTCGACTAATTTCTCAGCCTCCTTAAAGCCTATTCCGGAGACCTGCAAATACAACCCCTTAACTCTGTGAATGTTTCCTGAACGCCTAACAATTGCAATTCGATCTTCAAAGTTGTCCAAATTCTTTAAAGCGTTGCAAAATTCCTCCATATCTGGTTCCCTGCCCATTACAACTATTACAGGAATACCTGTTTTCGCATAGATCTCAGAGATATCCGCAAGATTGAAACCGCCGAAGGTTATTCCGTTCAAAAAAACACACTTCAGTTGACCGTAAAATTTCGATCTCTTCAGCATTCTGATTATCTTCTCCGTAGAATCCAATCCATCTACTGTGATTTCCTCATACATGAATCCCTCAACATTTCTTCCACACATCACACAGCCCACCATGCAGCAGAAATCTCCTGAAAAACTGTCGTCTATCCCCACGACTCTCCAGCTTTTCATAAACTTTATTGACACTAGTGACTATTAAAGGTATGGAAGACACTGTGAAGTTTCTCCACGAAGTCGGTAGCCTCAAGCTAACGCCGAGGTCGGGCTGGTTCAAAATTGGAATCGATAATCCTGAAAGTGTCGCAGAACACAGCTTCAGAACGGCAATCATCGCATTTATTCTTGCCGAAAAGAGCGGAGAGGATTTGGAAACTTGCCTGCGAGCTGCGTTTTTAGGTCTGATTCATGATCTACACGAGAGCAGAACTACGGATCTTCACAAGATAGCAAAAAAATACGTAAAGGTCGATGAAAAGAGGTTAGAAGAAGAAACGAAAAGATTCCATATTGACGATTCGAGAGTTGGAAAATACGTTGAAGACGCGGATAAACTTGAGCTTGCCTTTCAGGCCATTGAGTACTCCGTGAAGAATAAATTCGCGATTGATTTTGCAAAAAATTTCGAATTTAAAACAGATGTAGCTAGAGAGATATACTGGAGCCTAATGCTTAGGAACGATCCAAGATGGTGGAGATGAAGTTCATTTGCGACAGAATGCTCGGAAAACTCGCTGTCTGGCTCCGAATATCGGGTTATGACACTCTATACATAGGAGATTTCTACGCTGAGGACGAGGACGAATTTTTGCTAAGAAGCTTTGGGGACAGGATTTTGCTTACAAAAGATAGGAGATTGTACGAAAAAGCTAAAAAGGTTAAAAGAGAGGTTTTTCTTTTAAGATCTAATGACGTTGCAGAACAAATGAAAGAACTGAAAGCTCTTGGAGTAAAATTCCAGATCATCATGGATCGCTGCAGCGTCTGCAACAGTTTGCTAAGGAGGCCATCAAGAGAGGAAGCTCTAATGGTTCTCAAAGAGCAGGGGCTCCCAGAGGATATGTTGGAAAGGTACGAATTATGGTTCTGCGAAAATTGCAGGAAGCTTTATTGGATGGGTGGACACTGGATTAACATGGTAAGGTTTTTAAGGAAAGTTGAGTAGTAAATCCATGGAGGTGTTTATAGCTTCTATGGTTGTTTTTTTAGCAATTGCTCTCCCTTACGCTATGACACTTAGAAAGTTTTTTCGAGAGAAGGCTTTGAGATCCAAGGGCTGAATCGCCCCGGATGGAGCACGAATCTTCCGGCTTTAGCCTTGGAGAGCGCCATTAAAAGACTTGAAATTCATCTGGAAAAGGGCGAGTTCCAACGAATTTCAAATCTTCTATAGAAAAAATTATCTTTTATCGAATAGAACAATCATTGTGTGGGATGAAATTTCCAAGCGCTATCACTTTTGGAGCCTCAGTAACCGATGGTTTTATTTCCTCACTGGGCTAGAGATTAAAAGAAAGGTACATGATGCGGAATATATTCTGGATATCGGGTCAGGCCCGGGTATTTTCGCTGAAGAACTTGCCATTCTATTTCCAAAATCCAAAATTGTGTGCCTTGATTCCTCTCCGAAGATGTGCAGGCTTTCCAAAGGAATTATAGGAAAGGCTTCATATTTGCCTTTCAAGGAAGACACCTTTGACGTTGTAACGTTCTGCTTTTCTCTTCACGAACTTGAGATCGATCCAGCACTAGAGGAGGCTAACAGAGTGCTGAGAAGAAGTGGAGTAATCTACATCGTCGACCTGAACAGGGACGCACCGCAAATCCTCAAAAGGGCTTCCAAGCTGATACTCGAAAAAATCATGGGTAAAGAATACGCCGAACATCTAGAGAAGACATGGCAGAAGTTCAAAAGTTGCGAGGAGATTGCAGAAAATCTAAAGAGAAAAGGATTTGAAGTTGAGTACAGGAAAGGTCTCCAAGAAATTCGGATCATAGCAAAAAAGTTATGAAGCTCGAGTTATCACGAATCCTGGTGAGAGTATGGCACGAATTTACAGCGATAGGGATGCGAGTCTTGAGCCGCTCAAGGGCAAAAAGATCTGTATAGTGGGTTACGGAAGTCAAGGACATGCACATGCGCTGAATCTGCATGACAGCGGGCTCGATGTTGTTACGGCTCTGCCAGAATGGGATAAGGAGAGCTGGAAAAGGGCCGAAAAGGACGGAATTAAAGCTGTCAGCCTCGAGAACATTGAAGGCGACCTAATCGCGATGCTTATACCGGATATGGTTCAGCCAGAAGTTTACCGAAAATTTGTGCATGAGAAATTAAAGGAGAAATCAGCTATCTTGTTTGCCCACGGCTTCAATATCCACTACAATCAAATAGTTCCTCCCCCAAATGTGGACGTGATAATGGTCGCTCCAAAAGGTCCAGGACCGCTTGTGAGAAGGATGTTCGTTGAGGGCAAAGGGGTGCCGGCACTTGTAGCGGTGCAACAGAATGCAAGCGGAAAGGCTTTGCAGATAGCCCTTGCCTACGCTAAGGGAATTGGTGCAACGAGAGTTGGTGTTATAGAGACGACTTTCAAGGAGGAGACCGAGACTGATCTCTTTGGAGAGCAGGTTGATCTCTGCGGCGGTGTTGCAGAGATGATAAAGAATTCATTCGAGGTGCTCGTAGAGGCTGGTTATCAACCGGAGGTTGCCTACTTCGAAGTTCTGCACGAACTTAAACTGATCGTAGACCTCATCTATGAGGGGGGGATTTTCAACATGTGGAAAGCGGTAAGCGAGACCGCAAAGTACGGCGGGATGACAAGAGGGAAGAGGATCTTTACCAGTGCAGTAAAAGAGGAGATGCGAAAAATTTTGAGGGAAATCCAGAGTGGCGAATTTGCTCGCGAATGGATCCTTGAAAACATGGCTGGTAGGCCCGTCTACAATAAACTGCTGGAAATGGAGGCAAGCCATCCGATAGAACTCGTTGGAAAGGAGATGAGAAAACTTATTCCATGGCTAAAGTGAACTCGATTTTTTGATTCAATTTAAACCAGTCTTTCCAGAGTTTCGTATCGAAAATGAAAACAAGTGCTGAATATTCTGAGGATTCTCCTCAGTAAAATTCCACGCCAGTGAGCATATCAGACAACAAATTCCTAAAAAATCTGCAGTTTTGGGCTTGTCTAAGGCACTCATTTGAAAATATGTCTGCAGAGAAGGCTACGATGTTGTTTTTTCTAACTCCAAATATTACATTCTTTCCTGCCCTGAACACTATATCCCCCAGCATCGCCCTAGAGTCTTTATTTCCATTCAAAATTACCTCGCAAGCTTCCTTGGGTTCTATGTGATAAACGTTTAATGCCAATATTTCGTCTACTCCCCTAAAATACTCCATTTTTCCCCTCATTGCGCTGGCTTTGAGCAGGATTTTGTCAGCAACCGGTAAGAGCTCATTTTTGAGGGGCAAAGGTGAAAAACAATCTTTTTTGACGAAAAAAATGAAAATCTTACTTTTTAAAAGCCTCGAAATAGCAGAAATTTCGCTCGTTTCGGGAATTTTGAGATAAAAAAAGATGTCATGCGAGAATTCCAGCTTGCTTAGCTCTGTGGATTCAGAGCTTAACCTCTCGGTGAACTCGACATGATAATCGTTTAACAGGCATTCCTCCAAATCTTTGTAATTGTGCCACTCGGTAGACTCGGCAACTACAAGGATTGAAAGCATACATCTCTAACCAAACATCACTACATAAGCTTTGCCAAGATCTGTAACCGCGATTTTAAGATGCTTCCCTTTTCTCTCGGTTACTACAAGCCCATCTGCCTCCAATTCATTTAAATGATAGCTCATTCGTGCCCTTTGAGCCATATATTTCTTCTGCTCCTCAATTTTGCCATCAACAAGTTCTATCAACCTGTTTATCGAGTCTACAGAACCCCCTTCACCCACAAGCACTTTTAAAATCTTTATTCTGTCCCCATTGAATTTTTTCAAAGGTGGAGTTTGCAGAAATTTAGCACCATTATCTGAACTGAGATATATTTTGCTGTTTGAAATTTGTGCAGCTATTACGAAGGCCATACAGAGCGTCCTATCAGCATCAGTAACGTTGAAAAGAATCGAATTTCCTTTTTCAACTTCCTGCCGAACAACTTCTAAGAGTTCCCACACTGTCTGATAGATATTTTTACCTTCAAAATTTAGTATCTTCGAATCGACTAGAGAACTCAGTGCACGGTTTACACTCTCAACAGCACTTAAAGAATCTTTTTTTCTGTAGACAATATAAGCCCTATGAATCGGATATCCAATTGATTTCATACTTTCGAGAACTGAAGAACTTTCAGAAGTTATTGCCACAACGTGCACAACTTCTCCCATGGTTTACCACAAATTTTTCTTGTTTAAAAAATTTTCTCTATTAGCATAAATTTTTATATCGAAACTTCCTCCCCCCTTTATTTCTCATGGAGAAACTAAGAGAAGATCTGGAAGAATTAATCGACCACAAAAGAGTGTATAAAAAGTACAATGTGGAATTGAATGAAAATAGTGGCCCGCAACAAAATTTCGGGTTGAAAACCTAATTCTCATTAAATAGGCGGATCTCTATGTCGCCGTATATCTCCTTCTGCGAGATCTGAAACTTCCTTCTCGAGACGAGATGAAGCAATGAGATATAGTAGTCCACCAGTTCTTCTCTGGTATCAACGATAGAGAATAGAGTTACGAATTCCCTTTTTTGCAACATTCTCATGATGTTCTCTTCAACCTGTCTAATTCTGTCCTCCATACTCTCGTCGTGGGGTATTGAGGTTATAACATCTATATCCGGAACTTCCCTGCCCCTCCTCTTCCTTCTCCTTTTCTCAATTGCTTCAGCCTTTCTCAGTTCCTCTATCAAATCTTTAAGGGTATTTATCTTCCTTATTCTCCTCCTCTGAGCTCTCAAAATGTCTTCGAGTTTAATTTCATCTATGTCCTCGCTATCAAGTTCTTCCCATTCGATTATCTCCACATCGCTCTCATCTTCAGTCGGAGGGGGTTGTGGGGCTATTGCATCCGCCTTCATTCTGACAAGAATTGCTGCATACAGCAGAACTCTCCCCGAAATTCTTAAATCCAGCCTTTTAGCCTCTTCAAGCCTTTTCAGGAATTTGTCGGTAACGTCAATTACGTCTACATTCCAAGGGTCTATCTCCCCCTTTCTCGCCATATCTATTAGGATTTCGATTGGATCTCCGAATTCAACCTGATTCCCGTTACAATCGATGAGTTGTCACCTCCCAAAGTTATGCCCACTACAGCATCCGCAGCCTCTACCATCGGTTTCCTCAAAGATATAACGATGAACTGTGCAGATTGGGAGCGTTTCTTTATCATCTTTGCAACCCTTTCCACGTTAACACCATCGAGAAACATGTCAACCTCGTCGAAGGCATAAAACGGAGCTGGTTTGAACATCTGGATTGCCAAGATCAGAGACAGTGCCACTAAACTCTTCTCTCCCCCGCTTATTGCCTCGAGTCTTTTCATCGGTTTGTTCTTGAACCTTACTCGAATGTGCAGTCCGCTGTTGAAAACGTCATCACTATCGAGGAACAACTCCCCTTCTCCGTCAGCAAGCTCAGCTAAAACCTCTCCAAAGTTCTTGTTGATGGCGTTGAAGACCTCGAAAAAGACTTCTCTCTTTCTCTTCTCGTATTTCTCTATCCTTTCTATGATCTCAACCCTTTCTCTTTCCAGAATTCCCTTCTTTTCCACGAGTTCGTCTCTCCGTGCCTTAACGTTTTCGTAGTCCTGGATAGCCTTCAAATTAACCTCTCCAAACTTTGATAGTTCCTCCTGAATTTCTGATAGCTCCTTATTCAATGTTTGTAGATCTCTGGGCACCTCTGGAAAATCAAAGCCCTCAAATTTCTTGAGATCTTCCAAGATTTGGGCCATCTTCTCCCCAAGAGTCGAAAGTCTATCTTCGCATCTCTTTAGCTCGAAATTAACCCTGTTTCTCTCCTCTTCAAGTCTCCTAAGTTCTGAAAGCAGGCAATCTCTTTTTTCCCGTAATTCCTCTACTTTTACCCCCAAGGATTTCTCCTCTTCCTGGAGGACTTTTAACCTCTGAGATATTTCCTCTAGCCTTTTTCTCCCCTCTTCCATCTTCAGCTTCAGCTCTTGCTTCCTTTTTGCCAGTGACTCTAGTTCAGAATCTAAATTCTCGAGGTTCTTGTTCAGTTGGGACTTCTGAAAATCCAGATTCTCTATTTTCCCTTCAACTGAGATCAGAATTCCCTTATTTCTTGAAAGCTCCTCCTTAGCCTTTTCAATGGCTGAA
>QNUZ01000053.1 GCA_004347865.1 Archaeoglobi archaeon
AATGCCCGAAGTGTGGGATGGAATACGATAGGGATCTAAACGCGTGCATAAACATAGCCCGCAGGTTAATGAGCTCTGCGGGATGGGGGAGCTGTGAGCCCCCCGAACCGGCAGATGAGGGGAAGGGTGCAAAGCATCCCTTAACGCCGGAAGCTCCCGACTTTAGTCGTGGAGTAGCTCACTGAAGATTTGTGGAGGCGTTCATATGGACGGTGAGGCGAAACCTGAAGAAGCTCAAAAGCCGAAAACTTCAATTGGACTCGAGGAGAATGTAGTGGGGCTTTTATGCTACCTGCTTATCTGGGTAACCGGGCTAATATTTCTGCTTTTGGAGAAAGAGAACAGGTTCGTGAGATTCCATGCAATGCAGTCTTTGGTGACGTTTTTGAGCCTGATGGTGGTTGTCTGGATCCTCTCGGCTATCGCCATGTTTGTCTGGGTTCTAGAGCCATTGGTATGGATAGTGAACTTAGTGATTCTCGTCTTTTGGATCGTTGGAATGGTAAAGGCATATCAGGGAGAGATGTACAAGTTTCCAGTCTTTGGAAGCATTGCGGAGAGTCTTTTGAAATAGAAATTTTAATCCTACTTTTTTCGGAATTCCCATTCGCACCAGAATTCTTTTGGCTTCTCATCAGGCGGGCAGACCTTGCAAAAAACTTCGAAATCGCCGTTCAGCTCTTCAGCAAAGCTCTTAAGGTATCCGAACCTGACTTTTTTGCACGGAAAGATTTCTAAACCCTTTTTCAATCTCGCCTCCTGAATCTTGCAGCTCACAACCCTGAATATTCCCGCCTCACCCTTAACCTCAAATTCCTTTTTTGTCTGATAAAGAGCCCAGCTTGTGTTGAGCAGAAGCTCGAGAAGCGTTTCAACGTTCTCCACTTTTTCTATTCCAAATATCTTTTTCAGTTCTCTTGCCTCAATCTTAGCCAAGGAGCTCCAGCAGTTTGCATCTATTTCCGTGGCAGCATCTGTCCCGAATTTTTCCTCTATTCCCAGAAAGTAGAGGCCATCGACTCGCCAGAGATTCCTGACCTGAAAGAAAAGAAGATCCATGATTCTTTCGAGCTCAAGTTTCTGAATTCTCCTGCGATCCTCAGCCTCGGAAATCTGCATAGAAAAAATAGCCTTGCTAGTAAAAAATTTTGTTGACCTTCGTAGCTTTTAACTTTTTGGCCGCAAAAATATTAACTTCCCGAGAACTTTCATTATGCTGTACCTTGGTATAATTGGCTACCCCATTTCACACTCCATTTCGCCTAGGATACACAATGCGGTTATGGAGCATCTTGGAATAAATGGGAGATACCTCGCGTTCGAGGTCAAGCCCCCGGATTTGAGGGATGCTGTTTTCGGTGCCAGAGCCCTAGGTTTTGTGGGTCTAAATGTTACGATTCCGTACAAGGAAGAAGTTCTGAGGTTTGTTAAGCCTGTGGGGGAGGCTAAGCTGGCTGTTAATACTATCGACCTCAGGAAAATGGAGGGTTACAACACCGACGTTTACGGCGTTGAAATGGCCTTTAAAAACGCTAGTCTAGAATTAGAGGGAAAAGTTGCCCTTGTCATCGGCGCCGGTGGAGCAGGGAAAGCTATAGCTCTGGCAATTATGAAGATGGGGGCCAAAGTCATTATCACGAACAGAACAGAAAGCAGGGGACTCGAGGCTGCGAGGGAGCTCCGTGAATACGGGGAATGCATTTTCTATCCCATGAATAAGATCAGAGATCTGAGTGTCGATTTAATTGCAAATGCAACTCCAGTAGGGATGAAGGGTTTCTCATCTGGAATTCCCGTGCCCGAGGAGATTTTGAAGCCCGGAATGATTGTTTTCGATGCGGTTTACAATCCAGTCGAGACTCCGCTTATTAGGAAGGCAAAAGAAAGGGGATGCAAGGTTGTAAGCGGTCTGGATATGCTGGTTTATCAGGCTGAAAAGGCCTTTGAGATCTGGACAGGTATAAAGCCGCCAGTCAGCCTGATGAAAAGGATAGCAATTGAGGCTTTAGAGGTTCAGAAGGAAAGTCCATAGGATATACCATGAGGAAAGGGTTAGGAAGGATAGGCCGACCCAGTCCTTTGCCTTTAGCTCAATTCCGAGTTTGGGAAAGATGAATTTCTGGACGTAGATCAGCAGAACAAGGATTATTATTCCAAAAGCATCTCTCTGTCTGAGATCCTGGGTAACTAGAAAGGAAATCAGCCCTGCAACCGCTCCAAGCGTGATTGGGATTAACGTCTTTTTCAATTCGGCTTCCATTTTTTCACCTGAAAGAAGGCCTCATCGAAAGCAGTTTCGGCATTGGGAGTGGAAGGAATGGTTTTCCCTCGCTCTCTCTCCTCAGAATTTCGTTGAGTTCTTCAACCGTGACCTGGATTCTCTTCTGTTTTTCCAAGGTAGATTCACCTCTCACCGTCACGGTGAGCTTTCCCTCCTTTAATTCTTTTTCTCCGAGGACCACAATGTATGGAATCCATTCTGTGTTCGCATCCCGGATCTTCTTGTTCAGCGTCTCATTTCGGTCATCTACGTCCACCCTTGCTTGAATTAAATCCGCGATCTTCTTTGCCTCCTCAAGGTACTTTTCGCTCACGGGGATTATGCGCACCTGCGTGGGCGAAAGCCACACGGGGAGCATGGGAAGCCTTTTTGCGTCGAGCATGAACTTGGCCTTTTCAAGCAGTGCGTACATGACCCTCTCTATTGCACCGCTCGCTGAGCAGTGCAGGATAAGCGGGGTTTTTCTGCTCCCGTCAGAATCTACGAAGGTTATTCCGTATCTCTCGGCGTTCTCCACATCGATCTGCACCGTAGATAGTGCAGAGGCTTTTTCGAGCGCATCTACGAAGTTGAACTCGAATTTAAGCACGAAGTAGAAAAAGCGATGATCCCACATTTCCAGCAATATTGGTTTTTGAAGAACCTCTGCTATTCTCTTCACGAAATCCTTGTTCTGCTCGAAGAAATCCCTTGTAATTCTTATTGCTACCTCGTAGTCTCCTGGTGAAATCCCTATCTCGCTTAAAACCTCGACGGAAAGCTTGTACTGTCTGAGAAATTCTTCCATGGCCTGGTCCATATCTTTCACGATTGTGTGCATGTCGGGCATCGTAAAAGCCCTAAGTCTTCGCAGGCCAACCAGTTCCCCCCTCTGTTCCTTTCTGAAGGAATACCTGGTCAGTTCGTAGATCTTCAGCGGGAGGTTCTTGTAGGTAATGGTTGCATTGGAGAGCATCAAAAACTGTCCAAAGCAAGCTGCAAATCTCAGGAAGAATTCTCTTTTGTCTCCTTGGAGAATGTACTGCCTTGCGGGGAACCTCTCAAGGTATTTACGGAGGGTTGGATGGTTTCTGTCGTACATAATTGGCGTCTCAACTTCCATTGCGCCGTACTCGACGCATTTCTGAGTAACGAAGCGTTCTAAGAGACTCTTTATCAGTCTACCTTTTGGATAGAATTTTATATGCCCGGAATCGCTTGCCCCCTCATAGTCTGCAATCTCTAGCTTTTGCATGAATTCTACGTGCGGTGGAACTGTATCAACAGCCCTTCTTTTCTCCATCTCATATTTTGCGAATTTCCTGAGATTTTCAAATCCAGTAAAATCGAAATCCTCGACTTTAACGAGATTTCCATCCGGTTTCAGTATAAACCAATAGCTTATAACCTTCTTTTCGTCCTTTAGGGCCTTTGTGACTTCAGCCTCCTCTTCACCGCGTATTTCCTTCGAGAGCTCGCTAAGCGGATGACCCTTGCAGGAGATTCTGAAGGCCTTGTACCAGCCAAAAGGTGCTCTTTTTACCTCAAAATCCTTTAATTCAGTCTCAAGTGCCCGCAACAAACTGATCGCAGTTTCCGAGTCAGCAAGATTTGATGAAAGATGGGCATAGGGATATATGAGGATCTTTCCAGCTCCTAATTTGCTTGCAACGTCTTTAATCTCTTCAGCAGCTTTTTTAACTACCTCCTCGTTGTCTCCCTTTTCTACAGAGGTAAAAACGACCAGAACCTCATCAATTCTATCTCCCTTGCCTTCGAAATCCTCTGCAAGCTTTGTTCTCTCTTTAACCTCGTATTCTATGTAGTCTGCGTGGATCAGTAGCAGTCTCATGCAAGGCAAAACGCAGGGGGAAAGATAAACTTTTCCTAATCCAGTATGTTGTAGAGCGTATCCCTCTGCTTCGGGATTCTTCCGGCTCTTATTATTAGTTCTTTCAGTTCCTCAGGGCTCAAAAATTCTCCACTCGTAGCTCCAGCAGACTTTGAAATGTTCTCCTCTATTAAAGTCCCGCCGAGATCGTTTGCGCCAAAGTTAAGCGAAGCTTGGGCCAGTTTGATACCGAGCTTTACCCAGGAAGCCTGGATATTCTTTATCTCCGGATAAAGCAGGATTCTCGCCACTGCTATGACAAGCAGATCTTCGAAGCCTGAGACTCCTTTTGTCCTTTTACCCAGCTCGTTGTTCTTCCACATGAATGAGAGGGGAATGAATTCTGTAAAACCACCAGTTTCTCGCTGGATTTGCTTTATCAGCATGAGGTGCTTTATTCTTTCTTCCCAGCTTTCTAGGTGTCCATACATCATAGTGGCTGTAGTGGGAATTCCGATTCCGTGGGCCTCTTTTATGACCTTCACCCACTCTTTGGTTTTGATTTTCATCGGGCAGATCTCCTCTCTAATTCTGTCATCCAGTATTTCTGCTGCCGTTCCGGGCATTGAACCCAAACCCTCTCTTTTCAGAGTTTTCAGGACTTCAAATGTTGTCAGCCCGCTGTTCCTCGCCATGTGGACGATTTCCATGGGGGAAAAGGCGTGAATATGGATTTTTTTTGAAACTTCTCTAACAGCCTCGAGTATCGAAATGTAGAAATCCAGATCTGCTTGGGGAATCAAACCTCCTTGGATACAGACCTCCGTGCAGCCGAAATCGACAGCTTCTTCGACTTTTCTTTTAAGCTCCTCAATTGAAAGCAGGTAATTCTTCCTGTTCCTGAAGGAACAGAACTTGCAGTTGTTTATGCAGATATCTGTGAAATTTATATTTCTGTTAACGACGAAGGTTACAACGTCACCAACAGCCTTTCTGCGAATTTCATCTGCAAGCCTAAACGTTTCGTATGGGTCTTTTAGAAGCTCAAGAGCGGCAGTATCCGTCATCATCGGAATACACCTCTATTAGCTCACTCACAGCACTGCCAAATAATTTAAGCTTTACGAATTTCGGATAAACTGGAAGTCTCTCTCTGAGAACAAATTCACCTCTTAAGGCCTTTTTTATTTGCTCAATTGAAGGCCAATTCGCTTCCGGATTAATGTAGTCTGGCGTTACCTCTGAGATGCCTCCCAGATCGTTCGCACCCGCCTTTAGAAATGGGTAAATATCGTTTACGAGGTTGGGAGGAATTTGAATGGCAACATCCTTTGGTAGGATTTGCCTCGCAAGTCTCACAGTTTTCAGCATTTCTTCTGTGGTTGGTTCGGGAAAGTTCTCCATTTTTGTTCCCTTTTTTGGCTTGAAATTTTGGATTATCACTTCCTGTATGTGTCCGAATTCCTTGTGAAGTTCGGCGATAACCTCTAGGGAGTAAGCCCTTTCGTATTCTTTCTCGCCGATTCCCACCAGAATTCCCGTTGTGAATGGGATTTTGAGTTTTCCTGCAGTTCTTATTGTTCTTATTCTAAGCTCGGGCTTCTTTCCAGGACTTTCAGAATGGCATTCAAGCTCAACAGCCTGCTCGAGCATCAGTCCGAGGCTTGCATTGAATGGTTTAAGCTTCAAGAGTTCACTCTTTTCCAGGACGCCAGCATTCGTGTGCGGAAGGAATCCAAGAGCTATTGCAAGCTTGTTCATGTCCACGACGTAGTCCAGCAGTTCTGAGTAGCCGAGAGCTCTCAAAATTTTTTTCATTTCGGGATTGAGCTGATCCGGTCTCTCTCCGAATGTAAATAGGGCCTCCTTTGCCCCTCTAGCCCTTTCAAGTAGCATTTTGATGCTGTCTCTATCCATAAGATCAGCATTTTCAACTCTAAAACCGCAGTACCAGCATTTGTTCCTACAGCTTCTCGTCAGGGGAATGAAAACGTTTCTTGAGTACGTGACGATCACGCATCAAATTCTTCGCACTTCTAAAAAAGCTTGTGAAGGTATCTGTATCAATTGTAGAAAAGTAGCAAATTACGAAAGTTATTTTTACACCTTAATATACCTACGTATGATGGAGACGAGAAAGCTTCAGCTGATAGGTGGATCGAGTTACATGGTCAGCCTTCCAAAGGAGTGGGTTAAGGCTAATGCATTAGAGCAGGGCGACGAAATAGTCCTTGAGGTTGAGGACAAGGTTATAACGCTATATCCTAAGGGTTTCAAGGATGGACTGAGAATTTCGAGGGTGGAAATCGGCGACCTTAGGAGATACGATGAGAAATTCCTGAGGAGATTTATATATGCTCTGTATATCCAGGGAATTGATGAGGTTGTTATAACCGACAAGAACCTGAATCCGAGACTGATTGCGAAGCTCAGCGAGATCGTCAAGTCTTTAATCGGCATAGAGATCATAGATGCAAGCGAAAAGGTTGTGCTCAGATGCCTGACCGTGACGGACTTCGACGTCTTTGGGGTTGTGAGGAGAATGACGCAGATAGTCCTTACGATGATCCATACGATCTTGGATGCGATGGAAAAAAACGATTCTTCGGCGCTTAAGGAAATTAAAAATTTGGAAGTTGATTCAGATAGGCTTTACCTTTTGGCAGTCAGACAGGAGCACAGGCTTGTTCGTGAATTCTCAAGCCCGGCAAGGTGGAACGAACTTAGACTTATTCTTGGGATCAGAACGGTTGCTAAGCTTATCGAGGAAATCCTCGACAATCTTGAGAACTTCTCGAACTACGTGGCAGAAGTGAAAGATTCAGGGGAGAAGAAAATTCTGAAGAATTTCCTTCGCGAAATATTAGGTGCCTTTGAAGTGACTTCCAAGGCTTATTTCAACTCCGATCTGGAGCTTTCCGAGGATTCCATACAGCTTCTGGAAAAGATTGAGGATGAGATGGTAAAGAGCATCCAGGGTTCTTCGCAGTATCGCCTTGGTCTGGAGTCCTTGCTTAGCGCCTGCAGACATATGAAATCCATCGGGGAAATAGCCATAAACAAGGCTGTTAGGGAGACTTTAAAGATGATCGATTAGATAAAAAGCTTTGCCTTAACTTCCCGGAACTCTCTGTAAAATTTTACAATTTCTTTTCCTTCAACGAACGGGATCCCCTTTTCTTCACCGTATTCCATGGCTCTTTTCTTGCTCAATGCCTTACCGGTTTCGCTATCAAGCATTTCACAGATCGCGACAGCCGGGGCTATGCCCGCCACTTCTGCCAGTGCAACGCTGAGTTCTGTCTGACCAACGCGTTCGTAGGTGAGATTCTCCGAAGCCCTGAGAATTGCAACGTGCCCGGGACTCCTGAATTCTTTGCCAAAGTCAAAGTATCCGTTCATCATGACGATGTCAACGACTTCGCCGATCCTCCTTATCGTCTTCGCCCTGTCAACGTCCGTAATGCCAGTGAAGGTGTCCCTGTGGTTGACCCAGATTGAAAAGGAGCTTCTTGAGTCGTACTTTATGTCGAAATTTGATATTGATGAAAGGGCAGGAATCTTTTCGCTCGCAACCCGCAAAACATCATGCATAAACGGCAATCCCAGCTTCTTGGCAGCTAATGGATGAATGGCGACGCATATAAGCCCTCCCCCATCGGTGCGCATCATTGCGACATCCTTTGGCTTTACGAACTGCGCGGGAATTGCAATATCGGTTTCACCTTCTCTATCTTCAAAATCAAAGATTAGAACGGGTTTCCCCATTCTGAAAGCCTTTAGGGCTTCTTCAATCATAGTATCACCTCCAATTCCACAGTGTCCCCATCCTTTAGGCCCAGAACCTCTCTGAGCTTTTTATCAGAGATTACCTCCAGCACGTCTCCTGGGTAGTGAGTCCTTTGCGGGATAACAATGAAGGCCTGCAAACCGTTAACCCTGCATTTAAATGCCTTTACAGGTCCGAAAGTTCTGTTATCTGCAGAAAAACCCTCTATTTTGATTCCCTCCTCCTTGTCAAGCCTTTTTTTGATTATCAGATCTTCTTTTGCAACCCTGAGGTTAAGGGTGCCTGGAAAAGGATCTATGCCCAGCTTCTCTCGAAACTGCTTTCTGTAGCCCTCCAGGGACACGTAATATCTCCCTTCGCCGAGGCCGCTGAAAACTGTGCAGTGGAGCTTTATTGTGTTCGCGTTCTCGAAGATCTTTCGATAATCTAAGTATTCTGCGTATAGCAAGTCCCTTCCCTTTTCGGTTATTGTGATAAACTGTCCGTTTTTCGTCACAGTTCGTTCAATTAGTCCGAGATCTTCCAGTTCCTTCAGCCTTCTCGAAGCTGTTTGAGTGCTATGTCCGAGCCTACCTCCGAGATCCTTGCAGCTGACCTTGATGACCTCCCGCGAGGCATTCATCAATGCAAGGGCTTTGAGCATCTCAATCATATCAATTTTGAGATGTTTCTCGCAGGTGATATAAATTTTTTGAGGGTTAGATTGATAAATTAATCGTTTAAAATAAACTTTAAAGTTCGCTCCTGTCCTTTTTCAGCCTTGAAATCATTAGTTTTTTCATCGCCCTGTACAAAGTGTCTAAATCCTCAAAAAACAGCCGTGGGAGACTTAAAACCGCCCTCCATGTTGGCTGACCGAATTCATCGTAGAGACTTAGTAGCGGGAACAGGGGCAGGCATATCAAGATTGAGAAAGTGAATAGAACCAAAAAGGAGCTTCCTTCGAGAAACGCCAACTTTGCGAGCAATATGCCCCCAAAAATGCTTCCTAATGCAGAGAAGAAATCCTGCATCCAGTCCCCTATTGCATAAAATGGGGCTGAATGCTTCTTGCGGGTCATGTCTGCAACGGCGTTCATGAAGGCTATGCTTGGGGCTGATGTGTAGAAGCCATGCAGAATGTATGCAAGCAGAAGGAAGTAAAGGGAGAATTTGAAGTGAGAAAGGATGAAAAGAATCGCTGAAAGAACGAATGAAGCCATCGAGATAGCAAGCAAGGGTCTGTTTCCAAATCTGTCGGATATTGCTCCAGCAAACCTTAACGAGTAGATCGAGGAGACGTGTGCTATGAATGCAAAAAGGAGAATGAACCAGAGCGGATATCTCAGGACTTCGAGCACGTAAACTGCGAAGAACGTACGTGATGCATTCAGTGAAAAGCAAAAAGCAGAATACAGGAGGCTCCAAGTCAGGAAATTGGCATCTTTTAGCGGAGTGGTCAATTTTGCATCACTTATTCTCCTCGACTTCACGTTCTCTATGTTATTCAGGAAATAGACGCTAGTAATACCCCCGAGAAAAGCTATGGAGAAGAGTATCGGAAAGGCAGATTTGTCGAACTTGTCGAATAGCCAGATCTGCAGTATAAAAGCAGGAATTGCTGCGATTTTTCCGTAGGCCAGTCTTTTAGATAGCATTCCCCCCATTTTTGCTCCGTAGAGAAGGTCCCTCATCCATGAGCTCCAGCTTATGGTCAGGAGATCCTCGCAAATGTTGTATATAAGGTAAAATACCGCAAATACAAGTATCTCGTGAGGACCATCAATAAAGGATGAAATTGCAATTGCAAGAACCGAATTCTTGGCCACAAAACTCGCAAAAACCGCAATTTTTTTCCTGCTTCTTTTTTCTACGAACTTTGCGGAGACTATCTGGGTCAGGGTGGTCATATAGGGTATTGCCACCAGAACTCCGATCCAGAAATCACTTGCACCAGCAAGGGCTAGATATGAGCTTATAATTGTGGCGGTGAGCAAAGAATAGGTTATTTGTGAGAAAATACCTTCTCTGAGGAAATTCTTTAGGCTCCTCTCACGGTCATGGAGCTCTATATCCATCGGTGTTAAATCGAGGGACTGTTTTTAAATTTAGCCAAAAAAATGGAGTTTAATCCTTCTTTAAATCAAGCCCGTATTTTTCCGCATTGCGATCTGCTATCCTTTGGATTTCTGCAATTATCTCCTTGCCTCTTGGGTCTACAAAAAGGTGCCTGAATCTTCTTTGCAGCTTCAGATACTCCTCAACGGGCTTTCTTTCCTTTATTTTTCTTACTGTGACCAAATTTCCGTTCTCGAACTCAACTATCGGGTAAAGCGCTGTTTCGATTGCCAGATTTCCGACTCTCACGACATCCTTCCCTTCAATTCCCCATCCAGTCACGCAGGGGCAGTGGATCTGAATGTACTTCGCACCCTCAATGCTTGCTGCCTTCTTGACCTTCCGCCTTATGTCTGCAGGGAGAACCGCGCTTGAAGTTGCAACGTAGGGAGATCCATGGGCTATGGCTATGGCTACCATATCCTTCTTCCTGCCTGTTTTACCGAGCTGAACCCTTCCCGCCGGCGTCGTTGTTGTTGCCTCACCCAGCGGCGTTAAACCGCTCTGCTGGTGTCCTGTGTTCTGGTAGGCTTCATTGTCAAGGCAGATGTAGATGACATCGTGGTTTCTGTCGAACATGCCGTGAAGAGTCAGACCTATGTCTGCAGTGGCCCCATCTCCAGCCAGAACTACAACCTTTCCCTCTCCCTCTCTCCCTAGGATCTTCAGTGCCTCTGAAATCCCGCTTGCCACAGCAGCAGTGTTGTCGAAAAGAGAGTGAATGTAGGGCACCCCCCAAGCGTTCTTGCCGTACTGAGAGCTGATGATCTCCAGACAGCCCGTTGAATTTGCAACGAAGCACTTTCCCTCTAAAGCATCAAGAACATTTCTAACCGCAATCGCAAGTCCACAGCCGGGACAGGCACCATGCCCTCTGCCGAAATATCTCACGGGATCACCTCCTCGAAGTCCTTTACCCCCTTGAATCCGCTACTCTCCTTACCGAGGATCGCATCTTCTAACAGCTTCTCCAGAAACTCCTTTGGGATATCCCTACCACCCAAACCGAGAATCATCGAAATTATGTTGGCTGAAGAACCATAAAGGGCGGACTTCAATTCTATCGAAAGGTTGCCTTCGTGGCCCAAGCTCAGCGATCGGTCTATCACTATGATTTTTTCCGCATTGCTGAGCGATCTCTTGAGATCTTCCACGGGGAAT
>QNUZ01000054.1 GCA_004347865.1 Archaeoglobi archaeon
ACTGAAGTCGGGAGCTTCCGGCGTTAAGGGATGCTTCACGCCGCCAACCTCATCTGCCGGTTCAAAAGCCAAGCTCCTTCATCCCATGCCTCTCGTTAAGGCTTGGCTATATTCATGGACTTCCTTCTGCAAGGGAACGTCCCCAAGACTTCTTCAACATGGAACTATCTAAACCTTGCCCATTCATCCCAGAGCTAAAGCTCTGGGCTCTCTGGGCACCAATTTCTATAAAAGCTTCGTAGACTGTCTTGATTTCTTCATAGTTAGAGTGGGACTTCGATTTAAAATCGCTATTCGTTTTTTGAAACGAAATATTTTTTACCAAAATTCAAGTAGCTGCGATATGGAACTTAAGAAAATCTCTCCAGCAGCCCTCTTATTGGTTATACTCGCGATCGCCTTAACACTCAACTTTCAAAATGGAAAGACCGAAAAAATTGTAATATTCCATGCTGGCTCCCTTAGCGTTCCGATTGCAGAAGTCAGCAGGGAATTTAAAAAAATTCGCGGAATTGAAATCCAAGCCGAAGCAAGCGGAAGTGTGGAAGCCATAAGAAAAATTACCGATCTAGGCAAAAAAGCTGACATCATAGCTGTTGCAGACTATTCTTTGTGCGAGAAAATGCTGATGCCGACATACACTGAATTTTGTGTTTTGTTTGCAAAGAATGAGATCGTCTTAGCCTACTCAAAAAACAGCAAATACAGAGAAAAAATCGATGGCTCAAACTGGTTCGATGTACTGCAAAAAGAAGATGTTAAATTCGGTTTCAGCGATCCGAATGCTGATCCATGCGGCTACAGAACCTTGTTCGCTTTAAAACTGGCCGATGATTATTATGGAAAAAGAATCTTTGAAGAGCTTGTTGAGGCAAACTCGAACATTAAATCCAATGGGAATCTTATTATTGTTCCAGAAAGAATTAAAACAAATGAAAAGATAATCTTAAGACCGAAAGAAGTTGAGCTTACTGCTCTGCTTGAAAGTGGTGCATTGGACTACATCTTCACATACAAAAGCGTCGCGATGCAGCATGGACTGGAATTTGTCAAGCTTCCTGCTGAAATAAATCTGGGAAGCTACGAAAAGCTTGACTATTATGACAAAGTGAGCGTTTCTATCAAAAATCAGTCAATCAGAGGGGGACCGATAGTATATGGAGTTACCGTTTTGAAGGATTCAGCAAACAAAAAAGCTGCCCTTGAGTTCCTAAACTTTATGCTTAGCAAGGACGGAAGAGAGATCTTCGAGCGAAATTACCAAGAAACAATAAGTCCTCCAAAATTCCTAGGAAGTGTTCCAGAAGAACTCAGAGGTGTTTTGCGATGAGGGATATCTTTTCAATTTTCATCGCATTAATTGGATCCTTCTTGATCATCTACATCATACTCCCAATAGCGCTGATAATCTCGCTTCAGGTCATCGATCCGAGCTCCCTTCTCAAGGCTTTGGGTGATGAGTTGGTTCTAAGCTCTTTAGCCAACTCAATCCTAACCTCAACCGCTACCATGCTTATATCACTTCTTTTTGGTGTTCCTTTGGGTTATTTTCTCGCAAGAAGCGATTTTTATGGAAAAAGTTTCGTTCAGGCAATCATCGATCTTCCAATTGTGATTCCGCACTCTGTAGTGGGCATAATGCTCTTGCTCACTTTCTCAAATGCGATACTGGACAACTATGCTGGTATAATAGCTGCAATGCTCTTTGTTTCTGCTTCCTTTACTATAAATTCGGCAAGAGACGGATTTATTGCAGTTGAAGAAAAAACCGAGTTCGTTGCTAGAACTCTCGGAGCGAGCA
>QNUZ01000055.1 GCA_004347865.1 Archaeoglobi archaeon
AAGTTCTGAGGGGAACAAATACGGAAAAATAATGAGCTGGCTGAAAAATTCTGAATTTCGTAGGGGACTGATAATCTTCAACACGGCGAGCGAGGCTGTCGAGTTTTACAGAAAACATCTGAACGATTTGAAGGAGTTCTCGGAAAATACCCTGCTGCTGCATTCCCGTTTCACGGAGAAGGATCGTGAAAAGAAGATAGAGGAAATCGGAAAAATGCAGAAAGAAAAAGATTTCCTCATAGTCTCGACTCAGGTGATCGAAGCCGGAGTAGATATTTCCTCCAATCTGATGATAACCGATATATCTCCAGCCAATTCCCTAATCCAGCGGTTCGGCAGATTTTTGCGATTTGAAGGAGAAAAAGAAGGGAGAATTCACATATGGTATGAAGAGGGGCAGATTAATTCGGATTACAAGGTATATGACGGTGAACTAACAACGAAAACCCTTAAATGGATCAAAAGCAATCCCAAACTGAACGTGCACATTCCGGAAGGTGAAAAGGGGTTTTACAGGCTGGTAAATTCCGTATACGGTGCAGAACACTTTGAATTCGATTCGAAGGTAATTGAGGGCTTTGAAAGGATTTTCTTGAACCTCGAAACAGCGCCCAAGAACGCCCTTAACCTTCTGTTTAAAATGGGTGGGAGTTTTGTTCGTGAGGGGCTTCAGATACCTGTTAGCTTTATGAAAAAAGATGAAATTGCAGCGTTAGGCATTTCCGAGTTTTCGAGAAGCTTCGTAGTTCCCATAGCGTTTGAAATCTTTTTGAATATGATCCCCTCTGTTACAGGCGCTGTTAATGAGGAAATGCAGTTCATAGAAAGAGAAAGAATTGGCTTTCTGCGCTATCCTAAACCTGAAATTCTGCCTGAAATTCTGCTGGAATTCATGTTCAGGCACAAGGTGATCGCTTTTCTTTTAGATGCTAGCTACAGCGCAGAATTCGGGTTGGTGATGAGATGATCTACGCAAGAAAGGGTGAAAAATTAGAGCAATCTCTAGAAGAGCACATCGGACAGTGTTTGAAGGCGTTGGAGGATTTGAAGAATACCAGATTCTGGAAGGTAATTGGAGCCGCTGAACTTGAGCTCAGAACGGCAATTGTATTCCATGATTCCGGAAAAATATTCTACCAGAGGAATTTGAGAAAGGGTAAGCTAAGCTTTTCGGGGCACGAGATACTTTCGGCCCACATTCTCAAGAGGTTTTTATGGCACTACCGCAAACACGCAAAAACTTCAGATCTGGAATTAAGGTGTAGTGGGGGAGATCTTTCAATTGCAGCCGTTCTATATCACCACCATGCAATGGGCGTGAAAAAGAGAGTTGAGAGTCTGAGAAAGAACGAGCTCAGATTTTCTTCCCAGAAAGAATTCGAAGAGATTTTAGCTGAACATGGGAAAATTCTGCTGAAAAATCTCGAATTTCTCGAGTCAGAGGCAGTTAAATTGGCCTTGGACATGCTTAATTCGGACCTAAGAAGGTTCGTGGCAGATGGAAAGGTAAAGACTGCAGAGATTGCTTACGAGTCCGATGATATTATTAATCGGACATGGGAATGTTTTCAAAGGGATGTAAATTTCAGAAAGATGATGATCGCTCTAACCACTGCGTTGGTCGTTTGTGACTACAGGGGAGTTAGAGAGGAAAATGGGGGAAAAAGAGGGTTTGGAAAGATAGTAGATGATTTTTTAGAGCTTTATAAGATATAGGTATGCTCCATCTCGTGGTTTATGACATTACGGACGATAGCAACCGCACAAGGCTTGCAAAGCTTCTTGAGAAATTCGGACT
>QNUZ01000056.1 GCA_004347865.1 Archaeoglobi archaeon
CACCATTTCTATAAAAAATTAAAAAATTTTATATTCCCTTAAAGTCCGGCTTTCTTTTCTCGAAAAAGGCAGTTATACCCTCCACAACGTCCTGAGTAGAGGTCACAACTCCAAAGGCGAGCTCTTCCAAGAATTTTCCGATTTCTGTAGGCAGATCCGCTCCGAAGTTTATCGCGTACTTAACCGCTCGTAGGCTCACCGGAGGCATTTCTGATAGCTGTTTTGCCAGTTCCATGACCTCTTTTTCGAATTTATCTGCATCAACAGCCTTTGCAAGTCCTATTTTTTCAGCTTCATCGGCATCCAGCCTCTTGGCGAGCATTATCATTTCCTTCGCCTTTGCCACTCCAACGATCTTAGGAAGCCTCTGAGTTCCTCCCCATCCAGGAATTAGCCCTAGAGCCACTTCTGTAAGCCCTATCTTTGCGCCTCTTTTCATTATCCTGAAATCACATGCTAGGGCGAGTTCGCATCCACCGCCAAAAGCGTAACCGTTTATCGCAGCTATTACTGGCTTGGGGAACTTTTCAATCTGCGAGAAAACCTCGTTACCTTTGTGGGTTATCCACAGCATTCTTGGGCGGGTGAAATCTGCATTCGACTGCAGATCAAAGCCAGCGGAGAACGCCCTGTCCCCAGATCCCGTGATCACGAGAACTCTAACTTCTGGATCGACTTCAAGCTCCTTTAGAGCTGAGGATATTTCCTCTAGTGTATCCACGTCAAGCGCATTCAATTTCTGAGGCCTGTTTATCGTTAGCTTGGCAATTCTGTCTTTCTTTTCCAGTATTATATTCTTGTAAGTGGCCCTTCCGTAGTCATAGAATCCCCTTCCCGCCTTAACTCCTATCCTGCCTTCGGAAACCATTTTCTTCAGCAGCTCCCTCGGCTTTAGTATTCCGTAACCTTTCTCCTTGTAAAGCTCCTCAAGCTTTGCTAGGATCCTGTCAAGCCCTATCTCATCTCCGAGCTCGCAAACGCCTTTAGGCATGTTGGTTCCCAGTTTCATGGCCGTATCTATCTCCTTCGCCTCTGCAACCCCCAGTTCTATGAGCTCGGCTGCTATGTTCACCATCGGGGCTATCAATCTGAGTTCGTCATATCCCTCGAGCTTCGGTATCTTCGGTCTTCCCGAAGTCCAGTCGTAGAAACCCTTGCCAGTTTTTGCTCCCAGCTCCTTCTTTTCGAACTTCTCCTTGAGGATCCTTGGAGTCGGAACCAGACCCCACTGAGAGCCGATGAAGTTCAAAACATCAAGTCCAACAAAGTCCGAAAGTTCTATCGGTCCCATTGGGAAATTGTATTTGTACAGGAAAACCGAATCTATCTCTTCTCTCTTTGCAATTCCCTTTTCCATGTCCTCTATCGCCAGCGTAAGATAGGGAACCAATATTCTGTTTACTATAAATCCGGCGACGTCTTTTCTCACAACGACAGGGGTCTTCCCTATGCTCTTCACGAACTCCACGCACCTGCTCACGGTTTCATCGCTCGTCTTCTCTCCTCTTACTACTTCCACGAGCTGCATCACAACTGGCGGGTTGAAAAAGTGAAGACCAACAAACTTATCCGGTCGATCGGTCGAGTTTCCGAGCTCTGTTATGCTCAAACCCGATGTGTTGCTGGCAAATATGCACTCTCTTTTTGCGTATTTCTGTACCTCCGCAAAAAGGCTCTTCTTTAGATCCATAACTTCCGGTATCGCTTCAATTACTAGGTCAGCATCTTTAACGGCCTCCTCTATCGAAAGTGTGAACTTCAACCTTCCAAGAACCTCCCTAGCTTTCTGGTCGCTCAATTTACCTTTCGAAACCGCTTTCTCGAGGCTCTTCTCTATTGACTCCCTGGCCTTATCGATGAATTCCTGCTTTATATCCCGTACAGCAACATCGTAGCCGGCCGTTGCACATACCTGGGCAATTCCGTGGCCCATCACTCCGGCACCTAAAACAGCCACCTTTTTCATAACACCACCAAACGAATTTCCAAAAGTGGTTAATTAACCTTTTCTAAAAAATCCGACAAGAAAGCCAAGAATTTCGGTTCGGCAAAAATTGTCAAAAGGATTAAAAATTAAATTAAATATACCTAAAATACTCCCAATCATGAACGAGGTGCTGCTTGAGACCGATTCAGATCCGAGAATTGCGTGGATAAAACTGAACGAACCAAAAATGAACCTACTGAATTTCAGACTGCTGGAAGAGCTATATAATACAATCCTGATAGCTGAAAAGGGGGAAAATTCAGCAATAATACTTTCAAGCACGGGTGAGAACTTCTGCGCCGGCGCGGATTTGAAGGAACTGAAATCAATTTCCTTTGAGGATGGCATAAAGTGGTTCGATCGCTACATGGAAGTTGTTAGACTTCTAAGAAATTCCAGCAAGCCCGTTATTGCCGCTGTCCGAGGTTTTTGTGTTGCTGGCGGAAACGAGATTGCAATGGCCTGCGATATTGTCGTTGCATCAAAAAACGCGAAGTTCGGTCAGCCTGAGGCAAGAGTTGGATCCACTGCAATGGGTCTGGGAGTTCAGCTACTGCCCTTAATTGTTGGAGAGAAAAGGGCTAGAGAGCTCCTGCTAACTGGTAGGATCATCGATGCGGAAGAGGCTTTCCGCATAGGGCTGGTTAACAGAGTTGTCGATGATGAAAAGCTCGAGGAGACAGCAAAATCGATCGCGATCGAAATCGTCGAGAACTGCAGTCCCCATGCCTTCAGAGTTATTAAATCGGGAATAAACTTCTGGACCGATTTCGCAATGATTTCGGCCCAGCTTTCGAGAGACCTCACATCCTTTGTTTGGTCTTCAAACGAATTCAAAGAGAGATGCGAGGAGTTCCTTCAAAAAAAGAGGCTAAGAGAGAGAAAATTCAAGGGAATTAAATGACTTCTAAACTCAGAAGAAAACGATAAATTTTTAAGTTTTAGATATGGGCGGTTCTATGCTTGAAAGTCGGAGAATTAGAGTCCTCATAGCCAAACCAGGGCTTGATGGGCACGACCGCGGGGCGAAGGTTGTTGCCCGAGGACTGCGTGATGCTGGATTCGAGGTCATATATACCGGAATCAGGAGGACGCCCGCAGAGATTGCGGAAACCGCTCTGCAGGAAGACGTAGACGTCGTGGGGCTGAGCATACTCAGCGGAGCCCATATGGAATTGATTCCCCTTGTGCTGGAGGAACTTAAAAAGAGGGGAATAGAGCCAAATAAAGATGTTCTTGTGCTCGTCGGGGGTATAATACCAAAGGATGATGCAGAAAAATTGCTAAAAATGGGAGTATCCATGATATTCGGTCCAGGAACTAAGCTCTCAGAAATAGTTGATTTTATAAAAAAGGAGGTTGAAAAGCTGAGGGACGATCTATGAAGATCGACCATATTGGAATAGCTGTAAAGAACCTTGAGGACGCCATTAAGACCTTCGAGGCCCTTGGTTTCAAGTTGGAGGAAATTGAGGAAGTTGAAGGGCAGAAGGTCAGGGTTGCGATGCTCCCTGTGGGAGAGAGCAGAATAGAGCTTCTAGAGGCCACATCGGAGGATTCGGCAATTGCAAAGTTCGTTGCCTCTCGGGGAGAGGGGGTGCAGCACATCGCCATAAATGTTGAGGACATAGAATTGGCCCTGAAAAGGGCTAAAGATGCTGGGGTAAAACTGATAGATGAGAAGCCAAAAATTGGCGCTGGAGGGAAGAAAGTAGCATTTCTGCATCCAAAGAGCACACATGGTGTTCTGATAGAGTTTGTGGAGGGTTGAAATGAGAGAGGAACTAAGGAAACTGTACGAAAAAAGGGACAGGGTCCTGAAAATGGGTGGAGAGGAGAGGATAAAAAAACAACATGAAGACGGTAAACTCACAGCCAGAGAAAGGCTGGAAATCCTGCTGGATCCCGGAAGCTTTGTTGAGCTGAATCCATTTGTCGAGAAAAGAAACACAGACTTTGGCCTCGATAAAATGGAACTGCCTGCAGACGGAGTTGTTACTGGCTACGGTACTGTCGACGGGAGACCTGTAGCAGTGTTTGCTCAGGATTTCACGGTCCTCGGAGGCAGCCTTGGAGAAATGCACGGTTTCAAGATAGCATACATTCTTGACTTTGCGATGAAGCTGGGAATACCGGTTGTCGGACTTAATGACAGCGGAGGAGCGAGGATTCAGGAGGGCGTTGACGCGCTGAAAGGCTACGGAGACATCTTCTACAGAAACACGCTTGCAAGCGGTGTTATCCCGCAGATAAGCGTGATACTCGGACCGTGCGCCGGAGGAGCCGTTTACAGTCCAGCAATAGGCGACTTCATAGTGATGACCAAGAATCCGAACTGCTACATGTTCATCACAGGCCCAGCAGTTGTTAAGGCCGTAACGGGAGAGGATGTGACGCCCCATGAGCTTGGCGGATGGGAAGCGCATGCAATCAAGAGCGGAAACTGCCACCTTGTTGCCGAAAACGACGAGGATGCCCTGAAACTTGTCAGAAAACTTCTCAGCTATCTTCCCCTAAACAACATGGAGGATCCTCCAAGAGTCGAAACCGGAGACGATCCCTCCAGAATAACTCCGGAAATCTACGAGATTCTCCCGGAAGATCCCGGAAAACCTTACGATGTTCGCGAGATAATATCGGCTGTTGTGGACAACAGAGAGTTCTTTGAAATTCACAAATACTACGCTCCAAACGCTGTTACTGGATTTGCCAGGATTGACGGAAGAAGCGTCGGGATAGTAGCAAACAACCCTGCATACCTAGCCGGATGTCTCGATATAAACAGCAGCGATAAAATTGCAAGATTTGTAAGGTTCTGCGATTCGTTCAATATCCCGATAATTACGTTTGTTGATGTTCCTGGCTATTTGCCCGGAGTCGAGCAGGAGTACGGGGGGATAATAAGACACGGTGCAAAGATACTCTTTGCCTACAGCGAGGCGAGTGTGCCGATGGTCACTGTTATAGTAAGAAAAGCCTATGGAGGTGCTTATCTCGCAATGGGGAGCAAGCATCTGGGTGCAGACATCGTTTTTGCCTATCCCTCAGCGGAGATAGCCGTAATGGGGCCCGAAGGAGCTGCGGAAATAGTCTTCAGAAAGGAAATAGCCGGAGCAAGCGATCCGAAAGCTATGAGGGAGGCAAAGATCAAGGAATACCGAGAAAAGTTCGCAAACCCGTACAGAGCTGCTTCTCGCGGATACATTGACGACGTGATTGATCCTAAACTTACTAGGGTAAAAATAATATCCGCGCTGAGGATACTGGAGAGCAAGAAGGAAAAACTCCCGCCCAAGAAACACGGAAACATACCTCTATGAGGTGACTTCATGACACCGGAGGAATTTGTCGCCGCAGTGGTCGCGATCCACAAATACATGAAAGAAAAGGAGAGACCAATAGAGATCAAAGAGGGTCCAAAACTTTGGAAGATTTCCGGAAGGGTGATCCCGTGAAATACAGGGTAGAGACTGATGGGAAGGTCTATTTTGTCGAAGTTGAAGAGACTGGTGTCTACGAGTTCAAGGTTACTGTAAACGGTAAGACTGCAATTTTTGAGGTCAGACCAAAAGTCGAAGTAAAAGCAGTAAAAGAGGAGACTAAAACAGAAATAAAAGAAAAAGAAGAGCGAAAAGTGGAACGTAAGCTTGAAGGAAAAGTCATAAAGGCTCCGATGAACGGAGTGGTCACGAAGATTCTGGTAAAGGTAGGAGATGATGTAAAGGAAGGAGACACGGTAGCCGTGATAGAGGCGATGAAGATGGAAAACCCTATAAAGTCTCCCTTCAGCGGAAAAGTTCTGGAGGTTCTTGTAAAGGTTGGAGACAAAGTTTCCAAGGAAAGTCCCCTTATCCGGCTGGGGTGATTTTCATGCAAAAGAAAGATTGGATGGAAAAAATCGTTAAACCTTGGGTGAATAAATCACCGGAAAGAAAAAAGGAGTTCAGAGTGAGTTCCGGAATCGTTTTAGATCCGCTGTACACACCTGAAGATCTTAAAATAGACTACGAGGGAAAAATTGGTTATCCCGGTATCTATCCCTTTACCCGGGGAATATACCCGACAATGTACCGTGGAAGGTTGTGGACGATGCGGCAGTACGCCGGCTACGGAACCGCCGAAGAAACCAACAAGAGGTACAAGTATCTGATATCACAGGGTCAAACCGGGCTGAGTGTGGCATTCGATCTGCCCACTCAGATAGGCTACGACAGCGACCATCCAATGGCAGTAGGTGAAGTGGGGAAGGTCGGGGTTGCGATCTCGACAATTGAGGACATGCAAAATCTTTTCGATGGCATCCCCCTGGCAAAGGTCTCAACATCGATGACGATAAACTCCACCTGTGCCCAGATACTTGCAATGTACACTGTGGTTGCGGAGGCTCAGGGAGCCAATAGAACCGAACTGCGCGGAACTGTGCAAAATGACATGCTCAAGGAGTACATCGCCCGAGGGACTTACATCTACCCTCCAGAACCGTCACTAAGGCTTGCAACTGACATAATCGTTTTCTGTTCCAAGGAAATGCCAAACTGGAACTCTATAAGCGTCTCAGGGTATCACATGGAGGAGGCCGGAGCAACCCCGGTGCAGGAGGTGGCCTTCACCCTCGCGGACGGAATAACCTACGTTGAAAAGGTTCTGGAGAGGGGAATAAACGTAGACGATTTCGCACCGCAGATTAGCTTCTTCTTCTCAGCAGGCAGCAACCTTTTCGAAGAGGTTGCAAAGTTCAGAGCCGCAAGAAGATTGTGGGCCAGAATTATGAAGGAAAGATTCAATGCCAAGAAACCGCAATCCATGATGCTAAGATTTCACGTCCAAACCGCCGGCTGCACGCTCACGGCCCAACAGCCCGAGAACAACATAATCAGAGTGACTCTGCAGGCCCTTGCCGCAGTACTTGGAGGCTGTCAGAGCCTGCATACGAACAGCTTCGATGAGGCTTTATGCCTCCCAACAGAGAAGGCCGTTAGGATTGCCTTGAGAACCCAGCAGATAATCGCAGAAGAGAGCGGAGTCGCTGACGTTGTCGATCCTCTGGGGGGTAGTTATTACGTCGAATGGCTAACGGAAAGGATCGAGGAGGAGGCTATGAAATACATAGAGAAGATCGATGAAATGGGCGGCATGATAAAGGCTATCGAAAGCGGATACGTTCAGAGAGAGATACAGAGATCAGCCTACGCGAAGCAGAAGGCAATAGAGAGCGGAGAGCTGACGGTGGTTGGAGTGAACAAGTACCAGATAGAAGAAGAGATCAACATTGAGCTCCTGAGGGTGCCCAAGGAGATCGTTGAAAAGCAGATCATGAGGGTAAAAAGGTTTAAAGAGAACAGGGATAAACACAGCGTTGAAAAGGCGCTTGAAAAGCTTGAAAAAGCCTGCGAAGGTGATGAAAACCTGATGCCCTACATCTTTGAATGTGTCAGAGCTAGGGCAACTCTAGGTGAGATCGCGAACGCCATGAGGAGGGTTTTTGGGGAATACAGAGCTCCCGAGGTATTCTGAGGTTTTCTAATTTCAATTTTTGAGCCGAAAACCAAAACTTTTTTAGGGTTAAAACTGAATTGGGGCTATGAATGTAGAGGATATAAAAATCGTAGGTATAGTTGGCGCCGGTGTGATGGGAAACGGAATTGCCCAAGTTTTTGCCAGAAACGGCTACGAAGTTATCCTCGTGGACATAAGCGAGAAGATACTTGAAAAAGCTCTGGAAAATATTAAAACCGGTCCATACGGCCTGAAAAAACTTGTAGAGAAGGGAAAGATGAGCGAAGAAGAAATGGAGAACTGCATGAAAAGGATCAAGACCTCCACAAGCTATGAAAGTCTAAAAAACGTGGATTTCCTAATCGAAGCTGTTCCCGAAAATCTGGATCTCAAGAGAAGGATCTTCGCTGAGCTTGATCGGATATGCAAAAAGGATACGATTTTCGCCTCAAATACATCCGGGATCATGATTTCAAGCATCGCAACTGCCGTTGAGAGAAAGGAGAGGTTTATAGGGATGCACTGGTTTAACCCTGCACAGGTAATGAGGCTGATAGAGGTAGTAAGGGGCGCTCTGACATCCGAGGAGACATTCCAGATCACAATGGAGATCTCGAAGAAATTGGGAAAGATTCCGATTCCGGCAAACGACGCACCGGGTTTCTTCACCACCAGATTCATAAATTCCTGGCTGATGGAGGCAATCAGGTTATACGAAGCAAACGTTGCCGGAATAAAGGAGATCGACGAAATGTGCAAGCTTGCTTTTGGCTTTCCAATGGGTCCGTTCGAACTCATGGACCTTATCGGACTTGATACAGTTCTGCACATCGCCGAGTACATGTTCGAGGAGACAAAAGAAGCGCACTATGCCCCGCCCGTAACACTCAAAAAACTTGTTCTTTCGGGCTATTTAGGAGATAAGAGGCTGAAATTCGGAAGCAAGGGGGGCTGGTACGATTTCTTCCAGATTAAGAGGTGAATTTGCTTGAGGAGGGTCGCGATTCTCGGCGTTGGGATGACAAAGTTCGGAAAACATCCTGAGAAGTCGCTCGTCGATCTGTTCGCTGAAGCATTTTTCGAGGCCTTTGATGAGTCCAACATAGAGCTAAAGGACATAGAAGCTGTATACTACGGAAATTTTGTTGGGGAAATGACCGATGGTTCCGCGAATCTCTCCGGATTCATTGCCGATGAGATAGGGCTTAAAAACGTTCCTGCGATAAGATACGAAGGGGCCTGTGCCTCCTCGAGCGTTGCTTTCAGGGAAGCTGTCAGGGCTGTTTCTGCAGGCTACTATGACTGCGTCGTCGTCGGGGGCAGCGAAAAACTGTTGACCGCCGAAACCGGCATTGGAACTCGGGCCCTTGCAACAGCCGTCGATGCAATTTACGAAATGGTTGCCGGCCTCACCTTTCCCGGTGTTTTCGCCTTGGCCGCAAGGCTCTATGCAAAGGAGTACGGAATTCCGCTAGAGAGGCTCCGAGAAATGATGGCCCACGTTTCAATAAAAAATCACAGATACGGTGCAGTCAATCCAAAATCCCAGTTTTACGGTAAATACGGGAATTTGAAGGTAGAAGACGTGCTGAACTCAAGAATGGTCTGTTCTCCGATTACGCTACTGGATTCCTGCCCAATGACCGACGGGGGCAGTGCAGTTATAATTGCAGAGGAAAGGCTTGCAAAAGATGCTGTGGATACTCCTGTTTACGTTCTGGGCACAGGACAGGCTTCAGGCGGAGCCCTTTTCAGGCAAGGAAGGGATATAGTTAAGGCCATTCCAAGAAGAAAATCCGCGGAAATGGCATTCAGAGAGGCAAAAATTCAGCCGAAGGATGTGGATTTCGTGGAACTCCATGACTGCTTCACAATTGCCGAGATAATCGCTCTCGAAGCAATGGGATTTTTCGGCTACGGGGAGGCGTGCTACGCAACCGAGGAGGGGGCAACCAGCATTGACGGAGAACTCCCCGTAAACCCTGACGGTGGTCTTATTGGCAAAGGACACCCCGTTGGAGCTACAGGAGTTTCCCAGATTTATTCCGCGGTCAAACAGCTTAGGGGGGAGTTCAAATGGAATCAGGTTGAGGACGCAAGAATCGCAATGACCGATACTCTGGGCGGGGATTTCGGAACCCTAGTAAATATAATTCTAGGGGTGGAATGATGTTTGCAGAGTTTTTCGAAAATCTGAAAGATGGGAGACTGATTGGTTTGAAATGCAAGGATTGTGGAGCCGTAACCTGCCCGCCGAAAAACACCTGCAACCAATGCGGCAGCAGGAAACTCGAAAAAGTATTACTCAGCGGAAAGGGGATAATCAAGAGCTACACAGTCACTTATATCGCTCCCATGGGCTACGAAAAGGAGGCGCCATATACAGTAGCCCTTGTAGAGCTCGAAGAAGGTCCCTGGATCGTTGGAAGGCTTGATCTGGATTCCCAGAGTGCTGAGAAAGAAGATCTGGTAGGAAAGAGGGTCTCGGTTTATGCAAAAGAGATGCCAACCGAGATGTTCTATCCGGACAAGAGCAAGAGGATCGTGCCGTATTTCAAGATCGAGGGGTAAGGATGACTTTCGATCTCAACGAAGAGTTAAAGGACCTGCAGAGGGCTGTAAGAGAATTTTCCGAAAAGGAAATAAAGCCATTTGGCAAAGAATTTGACGACAAAGCCGATTATCCTTGGGAGATATACAGAAAAGCTGCAAAGCTTGGCTACATCGGCGCGAGTGTTCCTGAAGAATACGGCGGAGCGGGAATGGGCTGCCTTGCCGAGGCTGTAATCAGCACCGAGCTAACAAGGGGAGACAGCAGTATCGGCTCCGCTATAGACCTAGCAGTTCTTGGAATTCCGATGATACTAAAGCACGGTACCGAGGAACAGAAGGAAAAATACATCCCCAGAGTCCTGAAGGGGAAGGCTCCATCTGCAATTGCGATAACCGAACCCGACTGCGGGACGGACGTATCTGCGATAAAAACAAAGGCTCTGAAGGTCGAGGATGGCTGGATTATAAACGGGACAAAGACCTTCATAACAAACGGAAGCGTTGCGGACTGGGTTGTCGTGATGGCAAAGACCAGCCCCGAACTGGGATACAAAGGGATAAGTGCATTCATAGTCGAAACCTCATCCGAAGGCTACGAGGCTAGGAGGATAAAGAAGATGGGGCTTAACTGCCATGACACATGCGAAGTTCTTCTCAAAAACGTAAAAGTTCCCAAAGATAACCTGGTCGGAAAAGAGAACAGGGGATTCTACCAGCTGATGGATTTTTTCAACGAGAGCAGGATAAAAATAGCTGCTTTGCATTTGGGAATGGCCATGGGAGCCTACGAAAGGGCCCTGGATTATGCGAAGCAGAGGAAGGCCTTTGGAAGGCCCCTCATAGAGCACCAGGCGATTGCTTTCAAGCTCGCAGACATGTTCACGATGATTGAGGCTGCGA
>QNUZ01000057.1 GCA_004347865.1 Archaeoglobi archaeon
AATCTTTGCCATGCGAGGCAGTCCCAGCCATTCGTCAGGATGAAGAAGAATGCTAGGTAGCCAACAAACCACTGTACGTGGGCAAGATAGTCTCTTCCAGCGGTAATGCACTTGTATGCAACCCAGAAACCGATCATAGCGATAAGAAAGTCCAGAAGTATAAAGGTCACCACCACGGGCGTCGGAATGTCTGTCAGCGACGAGTAGACATGCATGCTCTCCCAGTGCGGGAAGCTCCATGTCAGCCATATGGCCTCTGGAACGAATATAATTGAAAGATATATCAGCAAAGCGCTGAAGTATCTACTATCTAGCATCGATTTGGTTCCCTTTAGCTGTGCAGCCGCTGCGGTTGCGAACATGGCTCCGATTCCGTAAACCCAAAAAACGTCGACCTGCAGCATGTTTAGTAATTAATCATCAAATATTTATAGTTTGCGATGAAATTAGGTGTAGCGAGGTTAGAAACTCTTTTCTATTTCATAAGAACTTTTGCTATGCGTATAGCTTGGAATGCCAGCAGGGGTGAATTCAGCATAGGCGACTATTATTATTTCTACAAGCTAAACAGAATTGCTGAAAGGGAGGGGCTGGAGATGGTTGAGGTCAGGACTTTTGGAGATCTTAAAGATTACGATGTGTTGGTCTTCAATTATCCGGAAATAAAGTTTAGACCCTTCGATGCTCTCAGGATCAGTAAGTGGGCTGAACAGGGTAAGAAGATAATTCTTGCAGGCTATTTTTCAAACGTTGACGGGGTTTCTCAGAACATTAACCGCGTTTCGAAACAGTTCGGCCTTAGGATAAATTACGATGTAATAAGGGATCCAGAAAGGAATGTCGGCGATGAAATGTTTCCAATTGCAAAATGTGACGATCTAGAAGTCGTTATGCCCTGTTCAGCTTCTGTAAGCGGTGGAAAAAGCTTTGTGGTAGGTCGGGGCGTTTTTGGGGCAGTAAGTAACAATGTTCTTGTGCTGGGAACGTGCGTTTTCTGGGACAATTACTCAATAGATTTGGCCCAGAACAGGGAATTTGCTTTAAGGATTCTCAAGGGGGAGTTCTGATGAGAGGATTTTTGATAGTAGGCAATGAGGCCTTTACCGAGCCCTTCAATCTGAGCGATCTCCCTGGTGCTGGAAGGATGGACATACTATGCAGAT
Source organism: Archaeoglobi archaeon (assembly GCA_004347865.1). Classification (GTDB taxonomy): domain Archaea; phylum Halobacteriota; class Archaeoglobi; order Archaeoglobales; family Archaeoglobaceae; genus WYZ-LMO2. The sequence continues at coordinate 1,164 of QNUZ01000057.1, forward strand.
GCGTCTCTCAGGCTCTGTTTCTCTCTCACTCAATAAGAAAAAGGGTTGAGGTTTATCTTCTGCTCCTCGGAGAACCGGATCCTCCCAAGGCAATAAGGATAATAAGCGACGAACTTCGGAGGATGTCTCCTGACGAGAGGAACATTGGAGGGCATTTAAGGAAGGCGGTAAGTTTCAAAGCATCGAAAGATTGGATGGAGGTAAATTCTGGAGTTTATGTTGCGAGAAAGACACTCAGAGATTTGCTTGTGGAAGTTTCAGAATCCTACGAGATATACTATCTAAGAGAGGATGGGAAGGATATTCGCGAAGAAGTAACGAAGATGAAGAATCCGCTTTTTGTGTTGGGAGATCACATAGGCGTTAGAAGGGCAGAAGAAGACGTAATCCTTGAATTTTCGAGCGGAGTTCTGAGCGTCTCTGGACTTTCGCTTATGGCAGAGCAGTGCGTAGCGATTGTGAATTATGAGCTGGACAGAACGAATATCTGAAAAAGCTCAAACCTCCTTTCCTACTATTATCCCGTCCTTCGTTCTTAAAACTTCGAACTTGATAAAATCCCCAATTTTACTCTCGCTGATTACGGCAACACTCCAGCCATTAGAAACGCAGAGCTTCTCTCCGTGCATTCTCCCTTCTGAGACTATCCTTCCGGAATAGACTTCCCCCTTTTTGAAGGGATGCCTTAGGGAAGGTCTTTTCTCGATTCCGAAATCCTCGGGTTTTAAAATCAGCTTTACACCATATTCTCTTTCGTACTGTTCAAGCTTTTCGTAGAATTCTCTGAAAGACATGCTCTTCCCAGTTTTTCTTCCAAAACGGTAGGGAATGTATTTCTGGATTCCAAGAGGTGGGAACCTTTTTCCTGCACCGATTTTGAGTGCAAATTCTATTATCTTGGGAATCTCTTCGTCGTTGTATCCAGGTACCCATACAGGGGCGATTAAAAGGTCTATTTTGCTGTTCGCAATCATTTCAGCCAATTCGATTACCTTTTTGAGCGGATAGCCGGGATGGAGCTTTTTTGCAACCTCTTGGCTCAGGGCACTTATGGACAGATTTATCCTGTCCATCTTTCCCTCAAGCTGGGAAATCCTGTATTCGTTCAGCGGAATTCCGTTTGTCTGCATCGAGATAACTTCTACCCCTTTTATCCTGCTGACCTCCTCAACCAGAGCTTCTAGATAAGGATAAAGTGCAGGCTCTCCCTGTCCGTCAAAATGAAGCTCAACTCCTTCTCCTTTAAAATTTACGATTTCCCTAAGAGTTTCGAGCATGTAGTCTGGGTCGACTATGAAGTCCGTCTTCCTAGTTCTGCTCTTTCTTCCCTCATCGACGCTGCAAAAAACGCAGTTAAGGTTGCATCCCGAGATGCATCTCACCTGCAAAAGATTTGTTCCCCTGTCTATTATTCCGAATGCGGAATGTCCGAACAGCGGAATACCGCTTTCCTTCGTTACAAAAACAAGTTCTCTTCCCGTAACTTTGTTCAGCACCCTTTTATTCTCATAGTTTGAAACAATGTATTCCTTTGAATACCTGCTGGACAGCCTTTCGTAATCCTTTTTGGGAATTCTTATCTCGATAATGTTTCTTAGAACGAAAATCTTCTCCTCTTTACTTTCTCTTTCCTCCAACATCCTCTTTCAAGGACTTCAGGGCCTTCTCACCCTCTTCTGTTATCTCATAAACGTTCCCGTTTAATTTAACGAAGCCATCCGAGATCAGCTCGTTCATGAGACTGTCGATGGTAGGTCTCGGCAGCCTGACCTTCTTTGCAATTTCTTCCCTTTCAATTGCCCCCTTCAGAATTAGCTCCAGAAGCCTGACCTTGTTCGGATTTGATGCAAGCCAGCCCTCTTTCATAATTAGAAATTCGAATGCGTTATTAATCTTTTTTCCTTCGCATTTTTTAGCAGTTCTTCGCACTAGCCTTTGTCAGACTGGGATTTTAAAAATTCTTTGTAATTGCAGATGGGACAAAAGGACCAGGATTTCTTCCCCTTTATTTTTAAGATTCTTACCTCGTGGTCTTTGCAGTTCTTCGAGGTTACATAGATTGAACCCTTTTGCGGCAAGGGCAAGCTGAAATTGCATTCGGGGTATCCTGAACAGCCTATAAATCTCTTTCCGGATTTTGATTTCCTGATCACTATTTCCTTTCCGCATTCAGGGCATTTTCCAACAACTTTATCCTTTTTTAATCCCTCTTTGAGCTTAACGGTCACGTCTCCTTCTCCTATATTCTTTAAAATCTCGTAAAGCATTTTTCTGGATTCCATAACAACCTCTGCCTCGCTCTTGGTACCCTCGGCAATTCTGTCCATTTCCTCCTCGAGCTTTGCGGTCATATCGGGAAGAGTTATTGTCTCCACCCTCTCTTTAAGCACTTCTATGACCGAAAATGCAATGTTTGTCGGCCTGTATGGATTTCCATCGATGTAGCCTCTGCTGAGCAGTTTCTTGATTATCTCGTGCCTCGTGGATTTGGTTCCGAGGTTCAGCTTTTCCATGAGCTTTATCAGCGTTGCTGGACTGAATCTTGGAGGGGGTTTTGTTTCCTTCTCCTCGATTCTCTTATTCTTGATCCTGAGCTTCTCTCCAGCTTTGAGAGGAGGTAGGTTTACTTCCTCGGCCTTTGAATAAATGTAGATGTCTCTCCATCCTGGGCGTATAAGCTTTCTACCGCTGGCAAGGAACTTTATCCCGTTGCTTCCCAGCTCAGCGTTTCTTATTTCCCAGACTGCATTCTCAGCGAGAGTTGCAAGAAATCTCCTCACAACGAGTTCGTAGATTTTCCATTCATTTGCCGTGAGCTGCCTGCGATTCGCGACGGCAGTTGGATAGATCGGGGGATGGTCCGTGGTTTCCTTTCTCCCCCTTGATGGAACTATCTCCTTCTGGTCCAGAACAAGCTTCGCTTCCTTCGAAAATTCGCTATCCAAAAAGGCCCTTGCGATCTCCTTCAGGTTTAGGGAGGGAGGATAGGTTGTGTTGTCGGTCCTAGGATAGCTTATGTAGCCGTTTATGTAGAGGTTTTCGGCTACGCTCATCGCAATGTGAGGGGGCATGAACGCGGAGGCAGCCCTAAGAAATTCGGTGGTGTTGAATGGAATCGGTTTCGCTTCAATTTTGCTGGCTGAACTGAAATTCTTGACAGTAGCATAGTCGCCAATCTTCGAAAAAATCTCCCTGGCTTTCTCCAGATCCTTGTACCTTGCCGGATGCTTGGCTTCGAAGCCTTCGAACTCTAAAAGAATCTCGTAGAATTTTTCAGGCCTGAAATTTTCTATTTCCCTTTCCCTTTCAACAATAAGTCTGAGAGTCGGAGTTTGAACCCTTCCAACGCTTAGAAAATCCTTTCCAAGCCTCCCGGAGCTTAAAGATATGAATCTTGTGAGAACGGCCCCCCATATGAGGTCGATCTTCTGTCTGGCCATTGCCGAACTTGCAAGGTTAAAGTCGACCTTTGAAGGATTTTGGAAGGCTTTTAGGATCTCATCCTTCGTAATTGCGCTGAATCTTGCTCTGTCAACTTTCAAATCGTCTCTGGAGATCATCTCCAAAGCCTCAACTCCAATCAGCTCCCCTTCTCTGTCGTAGTCCGTTGCAATTGTCACCCTTTCAGCGTTTTTCCCAAGCTCCTTCAGCAGTGAAATTATTTCCTTTTCCTTTTCTCTCTTTACAAGTTCGGCATTTATTAGATCTAAAAGTCTAGTTTTGGTCCAGCTTTTGAACTTTCTCGGAAAATCCAGCTCTATTATGTGCCCTTTCAATCCCAGGACATAGGCGTTGCAGGAGGGAGAATAGTAGTAGGATATCTTCCCCTTCTTCAGGGTTTTAACATCCTTGAAAAGGATCTTCGCGATTCTTTCGGCTGCATTCTGCTTTTCCGTAATGATGAGCCAGCTCATATTCTGAATTCGGATTTCAGGTCTCTTCTCTTCCTTTCAATGAATTTCATAACCGTTGAATGCTGTGCTCCGTTTATGAGCATATTTATGGCTTCTCTTGCGATCGTAACGTTCTCGAATTCGCCTATTATCGATACAAAATTGCCGTATATGCTTAGGTTCACGTTTAGCATGTCCTCGATCTGCTTTTTCATTATCCCCTCTTTTCCTATGATCCTCCCTAGAATCCTCTGCAGGGATTTTTCGGGAAGGATCTGCGATAAATCGATCGATTCAAAGACCAGATCTTCATTTTCGAGCAGTTTCATGCTTGTTTCAGCGCTGAAGCCCCTTGCTATTGCTGTTATCACGTTTTTAGCTTTCATCAGGCTGAGGCTGTCGGGACAGTCGAGTGTAACAATGTTTTTTGCCACGTAAATCCTGCAGCCGCATTTTTCCTCGATCCTCCTCTTGTTCTCTCCCTCCTTGCCTAGGATTACCCCCACTCTCTCCTCTGGTACCTCGATCTCAAGCCTCATCGCCCTCACCTACGACCTCCTCGTATATCTGCTCTTCGTCCGACTTTATTCCAAGCTTGCGGAAAAATCTGACGAGGTTTCTAATATCCCTTTTTAGAAATTCCATTGCTTTGGGATGATCTATGAGCACGGCCTGACCCATATCGATGATTACGGGTTTTTCCAATAGCATTATATTGTATTCGCTCAGATCCGCATGCACGAGTTTGGCCCTTCTGTACAGCTTTTTCACGTTTTCCAGAATCTCGCTGAAAATGCCCTCCACATCGAGTTCAGCCAGTTCTTTCCCGATCTCCACAAGCGTAGGAGCGGGAATCTCGTTCTCTCCAATGAATTCCATTAGCAGAACGTTCTTCATGTACGCATAAGGCCTGGGCACGCGGACTCCGGCCTCGTAAGCCCTTTCGAGGTTTCTGAACTCCTTCTCAGTCCAGAGGTAAATTTTATCCCTTGGCGATACTCTGTAATCGAATCTTCTGTCCCCGAAGATGTACTCGTCCATTTTGTCAAAGGAGCTAGTTTCAGTCCTGTAGATCTTAACAGCCATCGGCACCGCTTTTCCATCGTAAATTCCGTCTGCATAAAAAACGTTGGCCTCCTTTCCTGTGCTGATAACGCCTCCCATTGCTTTTATGTACTTCGTCGATAGCTTGTAGAGTGTCTTGAGCGTTCTTAGATCCAGAACTTCAGCGTAGATCTTCCTGTCCTCTTCACCGATCTCCTTTATCCTTAGCTTATCCAGAAGCCTGTCGAAATTCTCGATGGGGTAATTAGGGCGGGGTTTTTAAAAACTTACTCCTTCCACCCCCCTCTCCTCTCAAAGAAGACAAGAAACAGTGAACCTGAGATCAGCAGAATTGCCGCAAGTGCGATAGGGGAAATGGAGTAGTCAAGGAATTTGAATTTCACGTAGTAGCTTCCGTTTCCTTCGAGCAGGGGAATTCTTTCCCCTTCAAACACTTGTTCCCTGTAGGTCAAATTTCTGTATTCCAAAACCTCTGCGTCTGGGATTATAACCACCCTCACGTTGCTCAGGTTTCGGACCATTTCGTCCGATTCCAGGGTGTAGGCGATTCTTATGATCCCCGATTCATTTTCGGGAACCAGTAGGGATTTGAAGGTGATCGAATCGTTTGAAAATTCGATGCTCAGGAAGTCGAGGCTCTTTGTTATTATCTGGAGATTCGTGAACGCGGGCATTGGGATTGCCAGATCACCCTCGAAGTTCAGATTTCCCTTGTTCGTAACAACGATCACCTCATCAACGCTCCCGTTCCGCAAAACACCGGCATGCAGCATCAGAGTAAGGAATTCGGTGGAGTTTGTGAAACCCAGATTGAATTCTACTGTCTGGTTCTCCTCGACCTGCAGTTTTTTAATGAAGGTTTTGTTCAGGGCATTAAGCTCGAGCGTGTAATTTCCGGCTTCCAGGGAGATTCTGTCTCCAGAAAGAACCAAGCCGCTGAAAACAGTTTCCGTTTCGTTATAAACTGTAAGCATTGCGGTCGAGTCGTAGTTTTTCAGCAGCACGGTAATTTCGTATCCCTGAACGGGAATCAAAAGCAGCAGAAGCAAACTAAGCCCTTTTAATTGCATTCCACTCAACCTCCCTTTTCCTGATATAATCAAGAAAGGCGGATATTGCAGAGGCCTGAAGGACAAAAGTATATATTATCAGGCCCAAGAATACCTTCAGCTTGGAGATCCTTCGATAGTAGGCCAAAATTAGAGGGATTGAAAGTGGCAGGAGCGGAAGCATTATTATGGGCACGTAGGTTACCGTAAGAGCCAGATACCATGAAATTCTGAAGCTTCTCTCAGCCCTCTTAATCTCCTTTCTATACTTCCAGAGTTGCAACCCGCCGAAGTACCATCTTTTCCGCTGGTTGTAAAAATCCTTCCAGCTGAGGGGGGCCTGCTCTAAAATTTCTCCTTCAACAAGAAGCGCCTTGAACCCAATTGCATGCATCCTGGTTGCAAAATCTGCGTCTTCGGCCATGGCATCCTCATTTAGCCCTTTACAAAGAATATCGTATCTCAGCACCCCTATCATTCCGTTGAACTGTTTGAATGCGCTTTTTGAAAGCAGGAAGTTTATAAGCCTGTATTCCGCTTCAACGGTCTCAGAGGGGAGGTTTTTGGCGTTGTAAATGTACCGTCTTGCAGACGCTATGTAGGCATCTGGATTTGCCAAAAGAGCGGAAATGCAGGCATTTACCGTTTTTTCGTCAGTTCTGGTATCGACATCCATTATAAGAACGAATTCGGGCCTGAATTCACTAAGATATTTGATGGCATCGTTAATGGCCCCCGCTCTTTTTCCCCTCCTGCTTGCTCTTGCAACTACTTCAACGCCCATTTTTCTTGCCATTTCGACCCTTTCGTCGTTATCGGCGTTTTTGTCAATTACATAAACGATTTTATCCGCCTTCAGTTTTTTTACATGCTTTATGCTCTCCTCCAGTACGCTCGGTTCTTCGAATGGTGAAACCGGAACGACGATTGCTAGGGTCATTCGAGCATCTTGGCAATGATCTTTGCAGTCTCTTCAGGATCCGCTCTTCCACGGGTCTTCTTCATAACCTGCCCGACAAGAAAGTTCAGGGCCTGTTTCTTCCCTCCAAGGTAATCCTGAACGGCTTTAGGATTCTCCTGAATGGCCTCCCTGCAGAATTTTTCGATTTCGGTCTTTGGCATCGCAAACAGTCCTTTTTCGGCAATGATTTGCTCTATATCTCCTCCCTTGTCGAGTTTCGTTCTTATAACTTCAACAACACCTTTTTCCGTTATTTTCTCTTCTGCAAACAATTTCAGCAGCTTTGCAAATTCCTCAGGGCTGAATCTTTCAAAACACTCGTAAAAGCTCCAGTCCCTGTAGTTAAGTTCCCCTCTAAGAATGTCAACAACCCAGGTTACCGCCAGCTTCGGATCGATAAGCTTTGCAACTTTCTCGAAGAAGTCGGTCATTTTAAGGTCGAGGATCAGAACCTTTGCATAGTTGTCGGAAATCCCGTACTCCCTCTTCAGTCTCTCCCTCTTTTCCTCGGGCATCTCGGGCAGAGTTCCCTCGACCTCTTTCAAAAGCTCCTCAGTGAAGACGACCGGTAGATCTGGCTCCGGGAAGTATCTGTAGTCCTGTTCCTCCTCCTTGCTGCGAAGCGACACCGTTATCTCCTGGGCCTCGTCGAAGTGCCTCGTCTCTCTTTCAACCGTTTTCCCGCGTTTTAGAAGGTTTTTCTGCCTGAGAATCTCGTAGTTTAGCGCTTTTTCAACCCCCTTGAATGATGAAATGTTTTTCACCTCAACCCTGCTCCCACCGGCGATCGAAATGTTTGCATCCACCCTCATCGCCCCTTCAAGTTCGCCGTTGAAAACATCGAGATACTCCAGTATCATTCTGAGCTTGTTCAGGAATATCCTGGCCTCTTTAGGCGAGCTGATCACAGGTTCGGTGACAATTTCGAGCAGCGGCATTCCGCTTCGGTTGTAGTCGATTAAGGAGTAGCTTGCAGTCGTAATCGAACCTTTGTAGCTGAGCTTTCCGGGGTCCTCCTCAAGATGTATTCTTCTGAGCTGGATCCTCTTTTCGCCGCCATTCGATTCGATTGAAACGTAGCCTCCGAGGGCCAGCGGGCGGTCGTACTGGCTGATCTGAAAATTCTTGGGCAGGTCGGGGTAGAAGTAATTCTTTCTGTCGAATACCGTCATCGGTTGAACTTTGGAATTCAGAGCCAAAGCCACCTTGATCGCTGCCTTTACGGCTTCCCTGTTTATCACCGGCATGGCTCCTGGCATTCCAAGGCATACAGGGCAGACGTGAGTGTTGGGAGGACTTTTGTGGTAGTTTGTGGGGCATGAGCAGAAGAGCTTGCTCCTGAGTTTGTTCAGCTGTGCGTGAACTTCGAGTCCGATTACAACATCCATGGTTAGAGGAAAGCAGATGGTATAAAAAATTCACCCGTCATCCTTAGATCTTTGCTCTCCTCAGAGAAAGCGAATTTGTGACAACGCTGAAGCTGCTTAATGCCATCGCACCGGCCGACCATTCTGGACGGAACGGGATGTTGAAGAGCAAAAAAGACAGCCCACCCGCAAATGGTATAAGAACCGCATTGTAGAATACAGCCCAGAATAGATTCTGCCTGACCTTAGCAACGGTCTTCCTGCAGAGCCTGATGAATCTTACTACTTCTACGGGATCTTCTCTTAGCAGAGCTACGTTTCCACTCTCTATCGCTATGTCCTCCGCATTCCCGATTGCAATTCCAACGTTGGCCTGCGCAAGAGCGGGGGCGTCGTTGATGCCGTCTCCTACAAAAATAACGACTTCCCCCATATTTTGGAAATCGCGAACCACTTTAGCTTTTTTAGTCGGAAGAACTTCTGAAACAACAAAATCCACATTTAGCTTTTTTCCAATCTCTTCTGCAATCCCCTTTTTGTCTCCAGTTACGATTCCCACTTTTAATCCCATCTCTTTTAGCATTCTAATTGCCTCATTGCTGCTCTCCTTAATGGTGTCTGAAACGAGGAATCTTGCGGCCAGTTTGCCGTCGACGGCTAAAAATACTCCTTCCTCCTCTACTTTCAATCCATTTTCTCTTAAAAACTCCGAATTACCCAAAATAACTTCCTTGCCGCCAATTTTGGCTGAAACTCCTTTTCCTGGAATTGCTGTAAATCTTTCTGGTTCTAAAAGCTCTATTCCAGCCTCTTTTGCCCTCCGAACGATGGCCTTTGCCACAGGATGTTCAGAAAATCTTTCTGCTGAGGCTGCAAGTCTTAAAAGATCCATTTCAGGTAATCCGAAACCCTCTACTTTCACGACATCAAGCTCTCCCTTTGTGATCGTCCCTGTTTTGTCAAAGAGGACAAGAGTACCCCTTGCGGCCTCCTCGATTGCTTCTGCATTCTTAATCAGGATACCATTTTCGGCCCCCTTCCCAATGGATACGGTTATCGCGGTTGGAGTCGCTAGGCCAAAGGCGCAGGGACAGGCTATCACGAGGATACTCAGCATGGTTGTGAATGCGAACAGCGGTCCATCAACAAGGAACCAGGAAAGGGAGCAAATGATAGCAACCATTAGCACAGAGGGTATGAGGAAAACGACAATTCGATCTGCAAGCCTTTGAACGCCCGGTTTGGAGCTCTGGGCAAGTTCTGTTACTCTTATTATAAAAATGGGTGCCCAGAAAACCCAGAGCTTTAGCTCTAGGATGAACGGGCAAAGCTTAAATAGTTCTGTGCTGAAAAAAAGCCTTGGGGATGACCCCTTGCAGAAGGAAGTCCAGATATGCGTTGTA
>QNUZ01000058.1 GCA_004347865.1 Archaeoglobi archaeon
ATGGCTACCGCAATATCGACGATTCTTCCAGTCTGCGCTTCAAGGCTGATTCCGCAGGCTCCGCGCTTGTTCTCGGTCAGATCGCACTTCCCCATCGTACAGAGGCAACACATGTCGCAATAAGGAGCATAGAATGGCTTGTAGCGCTTAAGCAGAGTGAAATCCCAGTCCCTTAGCGTTTCTATCTGCGGAAAAGGCGTTGGACCCATTGGAGCCCATTCTTCCTCTTCTTCCGTGATTTCTCCGATCTTTATACTGACGTTTCTGAGCTCATCTACAAATATCGCCCCTTTTCTAAATTCGAGAACCATCTTACCACCACTTCATCTTTTCCCTGATCACATATAAATTTTTTTAAAGTTAATATCAGCATTTTTTATAACAGAAGATAATATGAATTTTCAAACAAATTTTAATATCTGCTGTTATCCAAATCCCATTTTGTGCCATTTTAAACTAATTAAAATTCAAAAATTAAAACAATTTACTTTTTGACTTTTATTTAAAATGAAAAATAAAATTTGTCATCATCCGCATTTTGTAAAACCACAGAACTTGCACGTTGCACAGCCCTCGCTGTATTCAAGCACATTACCGCATTCAGGGCATACTCCACCAATCATCTTGGTCTTTCCCTCCTCTTCAACGATTTCCTCTGCAAACTCAGTCAAGGGTTTTATACCTTCCACCTCAAACTTTATTCTCTTGTACTCTCCCTTGAGCCACTTTTCAAGCACCTTAGCCACACCATCCGCACAACTTGTTATGATCTCGCCATTATCGAAGCCTATGGACGGGCAGCGGATCCCCTTCAACTGCTTGATAAGAACCTCGGGGTTGATCCAGCTCCGTAAAGCTATGCTCAAAAGTCTGCCAATCGCTTCTGTTTGCGATGCAGAACATCCTCCGCTTTTTCCGAGCTGAACAAATACCTCTGCTATGCCCTCGCTGTCCTCATTTATGGTGACATAAAGCGATCCGCACCCCGTTCTCGTCTCTATTGTTCTACCCTCAGTTACTCTTGGCCTTGGGCGAGGTTCGATGAACTTGGAAGGCCTTCTTATCTTCTCCTTTTCCTTTTCAGCTTTCTTGAGCATCAAAACCTGTTCTTCTCTGCTCCCATCTCTATAGACAGTTATACCCTTGCACTTGAGCTCATAGGCAAGAAGGAAAGCCTTCTCAACGTCGAGTCGGGTTGCAGAGTTTGGCAGATTTATGGTTTTGCTGACCGCATTGTCTGTGAACTTCTGGAATGCTGCCTGCATTCTGACATGCCACTCTGGAGCAATCTCAAGTGCACATTTGAAAACTCTCTTCATGTCTTCGGGCAGATCGAGCTTCTGAATGCTTCCCGTTTCCGCAATTTTCTCGATCAGCTTCTCATTGTAAAGTCCCCTCTCCTTTAAGACGTTCTCAAAGATCCAGTTAACCTCGAAAAACTCCTCTCCGTCGAGAATGTTTGCTCTCTTGTACGCCAAGGCAAAAACGGGCTCTATGCCGCTGCTGCAGTTAGCTATTATGCTGATTGTGCCTGTAGGAGCGATCGTGGTCGTTGTGGCGTTTCTCATCTTTAAACCTTTCTTCTCCCAAACGCTTCCCTTCCAGTTCGGAAAAACTCCCCTCTCTTCCGCCAATGCCTGCGAAGCCCGATGAGATTCATCCTGAATGAACTTCATAACTTTCTCTGCAAGAGCTATCGCCTTCTCACTGTCGTAAGGAATTCCAAGAAGGAAGAGAGCATCGGCCCATCCCATAACGCCCAAGCCCACCTTTCTATTGGCCTTGGTCATTTTTTCTATCTCCGGGATCGGATAGCTGTTTATGTCGATCACGTTGTCAAGGAACCTCGTAGAGGTCCAGACCGCCTCTTTCAGCCTTTCCCAGTCAAATTCATCTCCTTTGACGAACTTTGCAAGGTTTATGCTTCCGAGATTGCACGACTCGTAGGGAAGCAGCGGCTGCTCGCCGCAGGGATTGGTCGCCTCGATCATCCCTACATGTGGCGTGGGGTTGTGACGGTTAACTTCGTCGATGAAAACGAGCCCGGGCTCGCCATTTCTCCAAGCCCCCTCAACTATCAGATTAAATATCTTACGCGCTGAAACTTTCCGCACCACCTCTCCTGTCCTAGGATTAATGAGCTCATAGTCCTCGTCTTTCTTAAGAGCGGACATGAATTTATCGGTAACGGCAACGCTTATGTTAAAGTTTCTCAGTACTCCCTCCTCCCATTTTGCCTTTATGAATTCCTCTATGTCCGGATGGTCGCAGCGGAGAATTCCCATGTTCGCCCCTCTCCTTCGCCCTCCCTGCTTGATCTGCTCGGTAGCAGAGTCGAAGATCTTCATGAAACTCACGGGTCCACTAGCAACCCCCATAGTGCTCTTTACAAGATCTCCTTTTGGTCTAAGCCTTGAAAAACTGAAGCCAGTTCCACCGCCACTTTTTTGAACCTTTGCCATGTCCCAGAGAGCTTTAAAAATTCCGTCTATGCTGTCTTCGATCGGTAAAACAAAGCATGCAGATAACTGCCCTAGAGGCGTACCCGCATTCATCAGCGTTGGAGAATTTGGCATAAATTCTTGATTCCACATCAAATCGAAAAATTTCTTGGCCCAAAACTCGGGATCCCCTCCATAGTTCTCCTCAGCACTTGCAACTGCATTAGCTACTCTCCAGCACATCTGTTCTGGAGTCTCAATAACCTCCCCTTTTTCATTTTTGAGCAGGTATCTCTTCCTAAGCACAGTTTCAGCAGTTTTACCAATAATCATCAAATCACCAGAAATTAGTTTTCTTCTTCCAAAAAAAGATTACGCCAAAGTTGCTATTGAAGCCATTGAAAAACGGATTTTGCATATAAAATTAACTTTACCTGAAAACAAGTATTTTGAATTTCATTCGAAGTCTTCAATCGACTTCTGTGAAAGCCTCTCAACAGTTTTCCATTTCCTCCTAACAAAAGGAGGAATTTCTTTAAGCTGTTTCAAATAAGCAATTGTCTTAGGATCGCTTGCATATCCGCTTCCGAAATCTCCGTACTTCCGTCTTAAAATCTCAACTTCCTTATCTCTTTCGACTTTGGCAATTATAGAAGCAGATGAGACTATCGGGAACTTTTCATCCGCTTTATGCTCGGCAACAACTTCTACGCCAGTCATCTCCCTGAGCTGAGACGCGAGCCTTTCAGGCTTAACATCTGGACTGTCAACCAGAGCGATTTCAGGTTTTAACCTTTTTATTATCTCCGAGTAGCTCTCCTTGAGGATCTCGTTTATGGTCCTGCACTCCATCATCTCATCTAGTTCATCCGCCGGAATTTTTATGATCTCAATCCTTGCGACCCTCCTGATCTTCTCCGCTAGCTCCTCTCTCTTCTTCTGGCTCAGCTTTTTAGAATCCTTGACTCCGATGCTCCTTAGGTAGTCTTCCGACTCGCATGCAACTCCTGCAACTACTAACGGCCCGATAACACAGCCTTTGCCAGCTTCGTCAATTCCGGCTTTCATATTCCAAGCTTTAGTCCTTTAATGGGCAGTTTCCTCTTTTTCATCTTTTTCATAAAGTTCCTTACAGTTTCATAATATCTCAGCAACTCCCTCACTTCTTGCTGAGAGGTTCCGCTACCGATCGCAATTCTCCTGATCCTAGAGCTATCTATGATCCTCGGATTCAATAATTCCTCTTCAGTCATCGAGTCCATGATTACCTTGAATTTTCTCATCTTCTCCTGCGTCATCTCCGCTGTTTTGTCATCTATACCTAAGCCAAATACCGGGATCATATCCAAGACTTTTCTTAGCGGACCGAGTTTGTTCATAGCTTCGATTTGTTTGTAGATATCTTTCAATGTAAAATTTCCCTTCAGAAAGGCTTCTGCATCGATTTCTTCCTCTTCTGCAATCTTTTCGACTTTCTCGATGAGCGACCTCAAATCGCCCATTCCCAGCAACCTAGAAATAAAACTTGCTGGATCGAATTTCTCGAAATCTTCTACTTTCTCCCCGGTTCCTATGAAAGCAATCGGAATTCCGATTTCCCTTGCAGCACTAAGGGCTCCGCCGCCTTTGGCCGTGCCATCGAACTTTGTTATAATTATCCCATTTATTCCAATCGCATCATGAAAGGCCTTCGCCTGCTTGCTCGCCAGCTGTCCTATTGCTGCGTCGAGGACCAAGAACTTATATTCAGGATTTGCAAGCTCTGCTATAGTTATCATTTCATCTATAAGCTCTTTTTCGAGGGCATGTCTCCCAGCAGTATCTATTATAATTATGTCCTCCTTAGAGTTCTCCAAAGCTCTTTTGACTACCTCCAATGCATTTTTGCCCTTTTCACCATAAAATGCTATCGAATTTGCCTCTGCAAGTTGTTTTAATTGCTCATACGCTGCAGGTCTCCAAGTGTCGCCAGCAACAACTGCAGCTTTCAGACCTCTGTCCTTGAAATACTTAGCAAGCTTAACTGCAGTGGTCGTCTTTCCGCTCCCCTGTAAACCAACAAGCATTATCTTTGACTTCTTCAGCGGAATCTCGAGCCCTTCTCCTACCCCTTTTAGCAGCTCTTCGTAGACAATTCTGAGAATTTGCTCTCGAGCATCGAAATATTCAGGGACTTCCTCGCTAAGAGCTCTCTTCCTTATAGCCTCGCTTATCTCCTTAACCTGCCGAACATTTACATCAGCCTTTATCAGAGCTCTCTGGATATCCCTGACCATTTCCTCAACGAACTTCTTGTCTATGGCCGTAGAACCCATTATCTTCCTTGCAATGTCCTTAAGAGCATCAAGTGCCATCGTACAAATTCCGGCAGAGAGTATAAAAATCTTTTAGAGTATGTGATCGGATAGCAGAATTGAAAGAGACCAGATTATTCCAGAATACGATGTTATGAATAGAATACCCACTAGGTCAAAGACTCCTGAGTAGGCAAGATTTATGGATTTCATGGCAGGCATAAGCACTGGAAAGATTACTGGGAAAAGCATCGCAAGGAGGAGCATTTCTCTACCCCTTGATTTAGCCGCGAGGGGGGCGAGAAGCGTTATTGAGCCAGAAATCGGAATGACCGCGAACACCAAGACCAAAAAGGTTAGCAAAAAATTGCCTTCAAGATTGAATAAGGCAAAACATATCGGGAAGATTAATGCTGTAATTGTCAAGACCAGAATTAGATTTGAAAGCATCTTTGCGGTCATTATCTGCGATGCCTTAAGCGGTGAGGCTTTCAGACCTTCGATTGTTTCGAAGTCAAACTCTCTCAAAAAAGAAGTTGACCCGCCGGCTATTGAAGTAAAAAGAATTATCAGAAGAATTATCTGGGAAAAGAACCTCTCGACGTCAATTGAAAAACTGAATAGAAATGCTGTGGTAACCGCGAATATAAGCATCTGATTCGAGCTCGCCTTGCTCCTAGCTTCAACCTTTATGTCTTTCTTTATTATTTCAGCGAGCAGAAAGAGATCGTACGGCCTTTTCATAGCTTTCTCCAAAGTATACAAGCCTCCCACGTTCCAAAACGATAAAACTGTCGCAGAATTCGGCATCCTCGAATTGGTGAGTTGAAAAAACGAGAATGCCATCGAATTCTTGCATTATGCGAAGAACAACTTCCCTGCTCTCAGCATCAAGTCCCGAAAGGGCCTCATCTAGAATCAGGAGCTTTGGATTTATCATAAGAGCCCTCGCAATCGCAACACGCTGCACAAATCCCTCTGAAAGCTCTGAAATTCTAAAATTCAGTTTTTCTTTTAACCCCAAACTGCAAACGATGCCCCAATTTCCTGCCTGGTATATTTTTGAGTAAAATTCAAGGTTCTCTCTAACTGTAAGTTCTCTGTAGAGCATTGGATTGTGCGTTACGACTCCAATACGCCTTCTAAGATTGGAACTTTTTCTTGGTTCGAGCCCGAATATTTCAACTTTGCCTGAGCTCGGTTTCAGTATTCCAGCGAGTATTTTCACAAGTGTGGACTTACCCGCCCCATTGTGACCGAAGACAGCTATCTTTCCATCAGCGCTGAAGGAGATTTCCCGAAGAGCAAAATTTTCTCCGAATCTTTTGCTTAGTTTCTGGCAGACGATCAATCGAGGACACCTTTGGCACTCTTGAAATCCCTTCCCGTCTTGCTCAGGGCCTGTTTCAGGGCTATTGCAAATGCCTTGAATGCGCTCTCCATCATGTGGTGAGAATTCCTCCCCCTAACCGCTAGATAAACGTTTAGCCCGGAATTTCTGCAAAGGGTGTCGAAAAAGTGCAGAAAATCTTCCGCCCTTATTTCACCGTCTTTAATTTCTCCTTCGAAAACTAGAGTTCCCCTACCGCTGAAATCTATACCGCATATTGCAACGGCTTCATCCATTGGAACAATAGCACTCCCAAACCTCTCTATTCCCTTTTTATCAAACTCCGAAATGCTTTTTCCGAGACATATTGCTACATCCTCGATTAAATGGTGTTTGTCGTCTCCAGTAGCTTTTACCTCGATATTAAAGCCCGAATGCGTAGAAATAGTTTCAAGCATGTGATCCAGGAATTTCACTCCGGTTTCAATCTCGAGCTTTTCTGAATCAAAAACTGCTGTAACTTCAGTCTCCCTAGTTTTTCTACTGACCCTTTTCATGACTCAAATTTGAGCGCCTCTTCTAATTTAATTTTTCCTGTATAGAGTGCTGAACCGAGTACGACCCCTCTTGCCCCCAATTTTTTGACAAAGGAAATGTCATCCAGCGATGAAATTCCGCCCGCAACGTAGAAGGGACGATTTAAACGCCTCAAAAATCCCATGACTTCTCTGTCTATGCCCGAGACTAAACCTTCAACATCCACATTGGTGTATAGGAAAGAAACGTCTAGATCCTCGTATAACTTGATGAAATCCTCGGGCTTTAGCGAAGTCTTTTCTTTCCAGCCTTTTACTACCACTTTACCCCCTTTAACGTCCACGGCAATCATAACTTTTCCTTTCCATCTATTAGCAAAATTTCTAACCTCTTCCACTTTTTCAACAGCGAGTGTGCCTAATATCACTCTGGTAGCTCCAAGCTCTAGCAATCTCTCTGCCACTTTTAAGTCTCTTATTCCACCACCCACTTGAACTTCCACACCTAAAGAGATTATTTTTAAAATGATCCCCTCATGCTTCAACTTCCCCTGAAAGGCTCCATCAAGATCTATCACGTGAAGAACCCTAGCTCCTCTATTTATCCAGTTTGTAGCAACACCGACAGGATCCTCTGCAGAGAACGTTATCTCTTTCTCCTTACCTTGCCTCAGTCGAACTACTTTTCCATCCTTTAAATCAACAGCAGGTATAACTCTAAACATCTAGTTCAGAAAGAAGCTTGTTGAAGTTTTCTGCCTTTTCCTTCAAAATCATTATTGCCCTTGATAGGACTTCTTTGACAGGTAAAGCTCCAGTTCCCTCCACAACGAAGAAGAAGTTATTAGTTTCGACGACTTTAATTGCCTTTGGCTCACATACTTTTTCGCATTCTCTGCACAAAGAACAATTCTCCAGATTCTTGGCTACGATCTTTCCCTCTCTCTCCTCCAAAATATCTCTCGGGCACGCAGAAACACAATTCTTGCACAAATCGCATTTATCATTTATTTCTATACCAGGGATTATTCTGTAAAAACAAGCCGAAACTGGCTGGAACTTCGAGTGCTCTTTTCCAATTCCCAGTCTTGCTACGGCTTCAATCATCAATTGCTGACCTTTAAAAAGCTCGAGCACCGGAATATCGCCATATGCAAAGTGGATTGCCGGATCATCGCTTATGAAGTCCCTCGCATACACGACCTTAGGCCCCTCGACATTCAGCCGGAAGGAGATCTGGCAATTAGGACAGCCAACACCCCCACAGCTACAATTCTCACGCATGTTGAACCTTTCCAAGTCTGTTTTGATCGGCAGCATTGCAAGTCTGTGTGCAATCATTTCATCGTAGAAGTTGCTTGAGTTCACATAAAAATCAACGAAATCCACAGCCAAAACTGGAACAAGCGATTTCATTGCTCTTCGGATGGCGTTAGCTAGTGCGGGATGGGCTTCAGTAAGTTTAAAAATAAGTTTATTCTCGCCCTCGCTGACGAATTCAATTTTTGGCATTATACCCTCCTACCCCTTCTGCCACCGGGTAACCGGGTTCCGTCATGCGGAATTGGCGTTACGTCTTCAATTCTGCCTATTCTAAGTCCAGCTCTCGCAAGAGCTCTTATCGCTGCCTGTGCCCCAGGTCCGGGAATTCTGGGTTTGTTCCCGCCAGGAGCACGTACCTTTACATGAACTGCGTTAATACCTTTCTCCATTGCTATGCTTGCAGCTCTTAAAGCTCCCTGCATCGCAGTATACGGATTTCCTTCATCCCTTGCTGCCTTCACGATCATTCCACCGCTAACCCTCGCTATGATCTCAGATCCGGTGATATCGGTGATTGTTATGATCGTGTTGTTATAAGATGAAAAAATGTGTGCTATACCCCACCTAACTTTTTCCTTTTCAGGCATTCTCTTTCACCCTAATTCCTACCTTTTTTTCCAGATCTTTCAACACGATAAAACTCGGAGAAGTAACCTTTCTGCCATCCACCTCAATGTGACCGTGAACGATCATCTGTCTTGCTTGTTTTATAGTCTTTGCAAGTCCCTGCCTGAAAACGACTGTCTGGAGCCTTCTCTCAAGAAAATTCTCGACAGTTAGACTCAGAACGTCATCAAGCGTTGAATTCTCCTGAAGCACACCATATTTCTGCAGCTTCTTTATCACAGCCTGAGCTTTAGCCTTCGCAATCTCCCCTTCCTTACCGGGGAGGTTTATTTTCCCTAGCAGGTCTCTCGCAACCCTTCTATACTTTCTAAGAATGTTCTGGAATCTCCAAAGCTCTCTCTTGTTTCTCAAACCATAGGCTATAACGAGCTGGTTGTCCCTTTCAAGCCTGTGCCTATCCCAAGGACGGACAGGAGAGACATAGCACTTTCTACTCTTCTTAGGATCGCCCATATCACCACCTTCAGGTCTTCTTCCTTACAACCCCAACCGTTCTGCCCTTCCTGCCGGTTGATCTAGTCCTCTGTCCCCTTACTTTCTTGCCCTTTGCATGTCTAACGCCACGGTAGCATTTCATTCTGATCAATCTTTCTATGTCCAGCATTTTAGCGAAATTAACATCTTTAGAAATCAAATGCAAATCTTTACCGCTATAAATGTCGGCACGTCTGTTAAGCATCCAACCAGGGAATTTGTCTATCTCTTCTTCGACTAAATTTCTGAGTTTTTCGATCTCTTCGTCTTCCAAAGTACCTAGTTTTCTATTTCCATCTAATCCCAGCTCGTTAACTATGCTCCTTGCCATTCTGATGCCAATTCCTGGTATCCCTGTCAGGGCATGAACTACATTTCTGTTTCCGTCTAAATCGGTGTCTGCAATTCTAACTATGTGCTTGAACATTCCATCACCGCTATGGAAGAAGAGTTTAAGGGCGATATTTAAATATTTTGCGAACAAATGGGAGAGGTATTAGAAAAGAAAAAACAAAGTTCGGCCTTATCTGCGTCTTCTTGACATTAAAAAAGCTGCTGCAATTCCCCCTACTCCAAGCAAGAATTCAAAGCCAGGAGTTGACTTTGGGGAAAAAGTAACAGGTGTTTTTGGTGTGACTCTCGATGCTGTGGTTGTTGGTTTTGTAGTTTGATTAGCTTTGTTGCTCTGCTCGTTTGACGTGGTTGTAGTTGGAACTGGGGTAGTTTTTGGGACCGTTACTGTAAACTTAAAGTATTCGGTTTTTAGTCCTGTTTTCGAATCTATTGCGTATATTCTATATTCACCCTCGGAGGTCTGTGGAATTTCAAAATTTGCTTGGATAACACCAGTATCGTTTGACCTAATAAGTTTCTGGGATATGATCCATGTCTCATTGAATGGATCTAAAAACCTTATCTCCACATCAGAGTCTGCCGAAAATCCGTTTCCGGATATAGTAATAACCGTCCCGGGAGAACCCTTAGTTGCAGAAATTTTCGTAATTTTTGGAGTAACTCTAAAAGTTGAGTATGCGTTGAATCCTACTTCATCTATGGCCTTTATCCGATAATAACCACAGGGAACCTGTGGGACTGTTATTGACGCCGAAAAACTGCCTTTCGAATCGGTTTTGGTACTTGCCATAATCTTATCTTTGCCCTCCCAAAATATTCTCACTTCTGATTCAATGGAGAAATCCTTGCCTTTTATACTTACCGAACTCCCAACACTACCGCTAACGGGATAAATTTCAATAGATGGCGATGGAATCACAGCACTACTAGATTGAATGACAAAAACTGCTATACTTGCAACTAATAGCAATTTAAGAACTTTAACAAACTTCATGAAAAAAATAAGTTTAGCGATATTTAACGCTTACGATTTCAAGATTACAAAAATTTTTGATTACATGAAAATCGACAAGAAAGCCTACAGTTTTAACCGTGGGATTGTCGATATGCTTATATATAACTTATATATAATAAACCTTAAAAATTAAAAATTCATTGAAGTTCAGAAAGGTGTCTGAAGTGAAGAGAACGAACACTTTCATACTAGAGGATTGCCCTGCGGGAGCTTGCGGACAGCTGTGCCAGGCTGTACAATGAGCTGAACTTTGAAAGGAAGTTTCCGGAGCAGAGGCTACCTCCATGGGGATGGCGTTAACGGGGGGGACGAAGCCCTTGCTTCTGAGGTGGAACGGGTGACTCGGGAGCCTAAAAGGGCTGTGAACAGCAGACCGATGAGAGCCCTAGAAGCAAGAATCTCCCGGCTTTAGCCGAGGAGAGAGTCAACTTTTCCATTTACGGTCCCTATCTATTAAAATCAAATATGCCAATGCAATTCCACCTACCGCAAGCAAAAA